>CAZKGG010000069.1:0-3078 GCA_964552385.1 uncultured Candidatus Saccharibacteria bacterium | reverse complement strand
CATTCGGTTTGTATTCACGATCACATACTTGGCATTTACTCATAACTACATTGTATCATTTATGTAATATGCTACAAGTTATTTATCCACAGTTCTATTCTCTTGAGGAAAGCCAACAAATATACCAAACTTTTCACCAATATGACGATTAAGATGGTCGTATATTGTCGTAATATTTTCTACTTTATCCAATTCAGTAGTTGATTTTTTACCTATAATAGCAATTTGTGCCGGTCGCCACAGTAATTCCTTTATCATTTCTGGTGTCCAGTCTAAATCTATTTTTTCCTTCAAAACTAGCTGTACTGTATATCCGGCATTATTCATTTCCTCTGCAAGTAACGTAAAGTACAAGTGTAATGCCTTATTTTGGCGATCTGTCCTAATTCCAGTTTCTCGATGAAAATCTGCCCATAGTTTCTTACCATTATTCTTTTCTAGATATATCTTAAATTGCCTTTCATTATCCGGTACAAGATTTCCATTTTTAACTGCAAAGTAGAATAGATTCATTCTAATAACTTTATAGCTTTTGATAGTGCGACCTTTAAATTATTGAGTGCATACGCTAGTTCTCTTTGCTCTGTAATTATATTTGTGTTTTGTGGAGCTGTTGGTGTGCCTTGTCTTGCTAGTTTTTCTAATTCAATCCAATCGTTTGAGTGTATACATATAAGCCATTCCTTTTCTGGCATGCCATCAAAATGTATAGCTAGTAATGGTGCATTTCTTGCTAGTGAACTATCTCCTGTAACTTGTTTCCATGCTTCTTTTAGACCTATTTTTTTTACAGTCTTTATTTCCATTGAATAATCAAGTCCATTAACAATGTCTGATTTGTGTGTACTTGCCCCACTTGCAGAATCTTTATATGCTTTAAATCCATTGTCCCGCAAAAACTCTGCAAACACATTTTCGCCACGATTACCTTTCTTTTTTGCGTTTACCATTTTACTTTAAAGCCTCAATTATCTTATCAATATTTTCCTCCCTTAAACGATAGACCTTGAATCGACCTATTCGCCTATCTTCAACTAATTCCGGATTGTGTAGTGCTAGATCACTTGCTCTCGCTGGCCCTCTGTGGGATAAATAACCACCTTTTGATGTATTCTTTCCAACAAACTCCCATGACCAGTACCATGCTCTACTATAATTCTCGGCCATTTTATCCACTAGGTATTGCAATACATCTTGTTTACCAGTGGTGGTCTTGCTTCGCAAGTTGTATTTATTCTGCATGGCTGTAAACTCCTCCTCTATTTGTATTTTTCTTTCCATCTTATTTATTCCAAGTATCAGTTAATTTATTCCATTCATACAAATTCTTGGCTGAAAGGAACGCTTTATAATCTCGACCAATATTTGTTAGTTCGTCATCAAGAAACTTAGCCTCAAATACTTGATACTTTGGATATTCTACTGGCTCTTTACCTTTAGCAATTCGTGCATCGTTTTTCTTTTTCATTCTTGCTATATATTCCTTTTCTGTTTCTTTTGCTACACGGATCAGCCAGCGACCTTTATATTTTCTGTTACTTTCCTCCTCATCTGCCATTACATACGCTGCAGTCTGTAGATTGTATGTATTATAAAGTCCATTTGATGACTTAATGTCTATTAAGCATAACTTTCCATTAACTCTACATTCAAGATCCATCTTTCCTATATAGTCATGCTTTTTAGAATACACAACACGCTCTGATGATATAATACTAACCTTGTTTTCTTCTTTCCATTGTAGAAATGATGTTACTCCAATCTGCACTTCTTTTTCCTCTGGCATTTCTGGATTCTTACCTTTTGCGTGTTGCTCTATCCAGTCATGGATTTTTGAACCTAGATCAGCAGCTTCCTTTTTCTTTTCTTCATGCAGTGTACTTGCCTTGTAAATATCAGCCTCGGTAATCTGCTTTTTTTCTAATAGATAATCTCTCATTAATTCTGTAGCCCATATTACAAGCGGTCTACTCTTATCTACAATTCCAAGTATTCCTGTAACTGATGCAGGCCTTTTATCGCCTATCCAGTATTGATGGCTATCAGGAAAGAACTTGCCTTCGACTTTTCCTTTATATAGTTTGAATAAGATGGGTGGTGTTTTTTCCATGTTATTTTGTCTTACTTGCGTTCTGATGTTCACGGCATAGTTCTCTTTTGAACATCTTTAGTGAGTAATTAGCCTCTGCTACTGTCAAATCTTTTCCGCAACCTTTCCAAAGACAAACATGGTCTTCTGGTATATCGTCTACACCATCACTTCGTGATATAAGTTCAGTTGTAGTAGTTGGATCGCTTATTGTCTCACCTACTTTGTGCATTTCCTCGCTTGGTGTAGCCTGAAATCCTGCTAGTTTCATAATAAATCCTATCTTGTTTCTGTATGCTTTACCTATTGCTCTTGTTTGTGCCATTGAAAGTATTGCATATTCATCAAATTTCGACTTTGTACTTTCCTTACTTGAGCATAGTGCATATCCAATACCAACAACTTTATCGCCTTGATACAATTTTGCTGTTGCTGAATACTTTATTTCTCCAGCTTTTGATAAGTCTTTTGGTTCTTCAACTATCACACTAATACCTGTTAACATTCCAGCCAACATCCAGCCTTCAACATGCGCATAATTCTTACCCTTGATGTTCGTATAGAGTCCCTGATTAACTACTACATTCTTTAATACAACTGCCATTGATACTGCCTCTGCTGGCTTTGCTATATCGTAAGTCTTTGAAATTTCTAAATTCTTTTTTGTTATTTCTTTTGTCATATTTTTTAAATTAAGTTTTTACAATTATCTCTAACTACTTCGTCATAAGGATTTTCCTCGCCTATTGCCTCCTTATAACACTCGTCACATAATTCTCCGATGTCATCTTTATCTTGATCAAATAATGGTCTGGCACATTCAATACAATTTTCTTCTAGTTTTTTCATATTAGAACATTGTCCTATAAATTAGGTATGCGACTACACACCAGATTGCCAATACTACAAACACCTTAAACCAAGTTACTCTGTCTTCTATTGTTCTTAAATCCTTTTCCTCACGCCATTTACTTTTTTGATAATTCATA
>CAZKGG010000068.1:0-3166 GCA_964552385.1 uncultured Candidatus Saccharibacteria bacterium | reverse complement strand
ATATAGGCCTTAAGCCAGGGAAATCCGTCGCCATGGCCTGAATTGTACCAATTATTGATGCGACCTCTACCTTATCCTTTAAACTTTCATATGTATCATCAGGTCTAGCTATAGCAATTGATAAGTTACAAAATTGATATGGTCTTAAATTTATCTCTCCGCATGGATTTGAGCCAAAATCGGCAACTTTTCTTCTCTCTGGTCTAAACTTATTAGCCCCAATTCTGTTAAAGATACCCGGCTCACCCCTTTGAGACTGGTGCATATCAAGCATTAACTTCATATACTCTTCTTGAGTTAAACCCCTCTCTGGTATTACAACAGAGTTGTTTGCATTCCATCGTTGCCAGTTTTCTCTCTCAAAATCACCCGATTTTGCAAGTCTCATTTCCATATCATCCCAATCAAACAGTGAGATCATTGCTGTCCTTCTGACGCCACCAGAGACTGCGGCATATCCGACCATACACATTATGTCATGTGCATCAATTGTTCTTATAAAACTACCTTGACGTGCCATTAAACGAGCGCGAACAAAATCTAACATTGTCTTTAACGGCTCCGGCCCAGAAGCTCTTCCTCCCTTAATTTTTAATATCGTCCCGGCTGGACGTATTAGCGAATAATCAAAAAGAATATCTTTACCCTCAATCCAAGTGTTCATACCTTTTCTTAACGATTCAATCCAACCTTCAGTAGTATCTGGTATAACAAATGTTTCAGGCTCGTAACCCTCAATCTGTCTCTTAACCCTTGGTAAGTTTTCGACATACTTACTTTCGACAGAAAAGCCTACACCACAACCACTCATTGATATTAGTAAAGCTTCGCAAAACGCGTCTACACTATCAGCAGGTAAATAAGAACAGTTATAAATACAAATATTTTGTCTTCGTGCTGACTCGCCTGCTGCAGCTAAAAGTCTCATCGATGTCATTGCCTTCATCTCCAACATTGACTTTCTAACTCTTTCGTAATCCTTTTTCTCAAGTTTGTTTTTTGATATCTCCTTTAGAAAATCTACCGCCCTATCTACTGTCTCAATCCAAGTTTCCCTACGTCCCAAACTATAGTTAAATCTTGAGTACTTATCAAAAAACTGAAATTTTTGGAGTGGGGTTGGAAAATACTTATCAGATGCTTCAAAAGCCTTTTTAACCTCTTCAGGAATTGGCCTTTCTTCTCTAAGTTTAGCATGCTCCGCTCTGTATAAAATGTAATGCTTAGCCGCTTCAAACTCTTCATATGCTTGAAGTACCATTTCAACCACGTCTTGAACGTTTTCAACAGTGGGATTTTCAAAACGGACAGAAACTATATTTACAACTTTTTGAGCTATATCAATGATACTAGTTTTTGGTTTAATTTTTACGCTTTTGAAACATTTTTCTATAGCATTTGCGATTTTCTGTGGATCAAAATCTTGCAATCTTCCGTCTCTTTTTTTAATAAACTTTGGCCAGGGCAAAGAAAGCTTTCCGTTTAAATGTCCAGCTTTAGAAATAACATCTTTTTTTTGCACATCTCTAATTTCGTGAAGTTCTAACATCAAATCATCACGTTTTAAATCATTTTCTATTTTATTTTTTTTATGTCTTCCCATATTTATTATTTTATATTTATATATTTTTAGATATTATTTTTTCAAAATCTTCCAAATCCTCAAACTGTAAATAAACACTTGCAAACCTGAGCCATGCTACTTTATCTACTTTTTTCAACCTTTTTAAAATTGCGCCACCTATTAGCTTGCTTGGCACTTCTTCTTTTTCAGCTTTTAGTAACTCTCTTTCTACCTCATCTGTTATTTCATTTACAAGGTCAAGCGATACAGGTCTTTTTTCAATTGACCTTAGTATCCCCCTTCTAACCTTCTCTTTATCAAATGGCTCTCTTTTTCCATCTCTTTTTATTACCCAGAGAACTGATGTCTTAACCTCCTCATAGGTAGTAAACCTTTTATTGCATTTGCTACACTCTCTTCTTCTTCTTAACCCATGCCCGTCCTCGCTTGCGCGGGACTCAAGTACCGCTGTTTCCTTTGTATTACAAAATGGACATTTCATAGTGCTTTAATGTTTCACATATGAAAGCGAAAAACGCTATCATGCAATGACAGTTATTACGCCATCACGCGTGAAAAGTAAAAACGCTATCACTAGTAACAGTAGACATAATCTAACACTAGGGGTAGAGAGTCAACTACTAACTTTTAGTGACAAACTATATCACCTCCAAGCCTGAATAGCTTCACAAAAAGTGATTTTAAAATTGCTCGCGTTAATTTTACGGAGAATGAATTAAAAGATAACAAAAGAGATGAGTAACTAACTAGTTCGAGTCAAACGGGTTTGTTGGTGGAACTAATCCTTTTGAAAGCATATGTTCCTTTACTTTTGTATATACTTCCTTTGAATAATTTTGAGTCTTAATCACTTGGGGTTTTAGGTCTTCGGGGGTATTTGGTAGAATTTCATTCTCTATTACTTCCCTATGTTTAAGAGATGAAAGGCCAATCTTTTTATATAACTCATTATCATCAGTCATTTGTAATTCTGCAGATTCTAAATATTTTTCTGCTTTAGTTAAGGTAATTAGCCCTAGGTCTGGTTTATTTTCTTTAAAAAGTTCTAATGAAGAATTTAGTCTTTTATCTGAAAAGAGAAGATGAAGTTTTGCCTTTTTGTCTGGATTAAAAGTCAGGGTATACCAGACCCTATCTCTAATTGCCTTTGCATACCAAAGTGGATTATCTGGTCCAATTTTACCTTGGTATGCTAGTTGGTAATCAACTTTAATGTTACTTTCAGATTCTACTTTTTCAGATAAAACCATTGGTGAATAAGCATAGCTTGTAAAATTATAGGTATAAGTAGGAGTGGCAATACGAAGAAATGAGACCGAAAGTATGGCAAAAGCCGTAAATATTGTTACTACTGTAAGTGCAATATTTCCTTTGTCTAATTCCATAGTTACCAATTTTTATTGGGTAATTGTAATTGTATAACAATGAGTCAACAGGTGCAAATCACCTAAATAGTATTATTGGCCATTGCCACAAGACATGAAGAAGAATTGGAGAAACTATATTTTTTGTTCTAGCAAATACAAAGGCGCTACCTACTCCAAAGATTGCAGTTAAAACTAGGTATGTTACAGTGGCTGT
>CAZKGG010000067.1:0-3346 GCA_964552385.1 uncultured Candidatus Saccharibacteria bacterium | reverse complement strand
ACTTTAATGAGAGGGTTCGATTATTATACTGGTATAGTTTTTGAAGTTTTTGATTTACACCCAGACAATAATAGATCAGTCTTTGGTGGTGGTAGATACGATGACTTACTTGATATATTTGGATCAAGAAAAGTGCCTGCTGTTGGCTTTGGAGCAGGTGATGTTACAGCAAGAGACTATCTAGAAGTTCACAATCTACTACCAAAATACAGACCAGTAACTGATATTTATATTTGTACACTTAAATCAGAATTTACTACAGAAGCAAATAAAATTGCAGATACATTACGAGATAACGGACTCTCTGTGGCAGTTGATTTGTCAGATAAAAAAGTTGGCGATCAAATAAAGATAGCAAGCAAACAAAGTATCCCTTATGTATTATGTATTGGAGAAGATGAAATTAAATCTGGAATTTATCCTCTAAAAAACTTAGAGACTGGAGAAGAAAATAAAGTAAAGATTGAAGATGTAGCAACTACAGTTAAGAAATAATGCGCAAGATTGTATTCGATATTGAAACTAGAAACATATTCCAAGACGTTGGGTCAAGAAACCCAGAAGATTTGGATATTGCCTTAGTTGGTCTATATGACTATGAAACAGATAAATACCATACTTTTCTACAAGAAGAGTTTGATGCCATGTGGGATTTTATAAAAAAAGCAGATGTACTCATAACCTTTAACGGTGAATACTTTGATATACCATTACTCAACAAGTACTACAAAAAAGCCGGCCATGGAGACCTCAAAAGTATTCGCTCACTAGATATTTTTAAAGAAATAAAACAAGCAACAGGAAGATGGTTGAAACTAGATAAAATCGCTCAGGGTACATTTGGTACAAATAAAAGTGGTGATGGACTCGAAGCAGTAAAATGGTGGCGAGAAGGAAAAATTGAAGAAATAAAGAAATACTGTCTTGATGATGTAAAAATCACAAAAGATGTTTATGAGTTCGCTATGAAAAACAAAAAACTAATTTTTAAAGAGGGACCTTTTACAAAAGAAATAAAATTAGACACTAAACATTGGGAACCAGTACCCGAAGTAAAAACTCAAAGTCTTTTCTAAAATCCTCAAATCTGGCGCATTTCACCACAAAAGTACTTTCAATTTCTAATCGCTTTGCTCAAGAAATTTAAGTCGCTTTGTCGTTCATTCCGTTTGCTCCATGCTCAGTATATTTATACAGCTTAGTTGTAATACTCACTCACTCTTAGAAATGCATCCAGATTGTGAAAATTTTAGTTGAAGATTTAACTTAATATTTAAAATTTTAGGTATAAAAAAATCGGTGGGGAGTCTGCTGTCCTCCCCCCCCGATCCGCCTGCGAAGGCTGTTGCGCGAATGCCGCGCCGATGCCATGTCGCTAGGCCTAACCCTGTATTCTGCGCCCTGCCCATTTTTGGCGCTACGGGCAAGCTATTACGGCGGGTCCCTCATAAATCCTCCATGGCTTTCGCCTGAAAGGTTCATTCTCTGTGGGCTGACGGCTGGTGTTATCACCGCCACCCTTGACCACCACGTCGGTGTTCTTCCTGTATAGTACAATAAATACCACTTTACTGTCAAGCATTTTTTGTGTTTTATTTATAATAAATATATTAAAAAGGCTCTACTAAGCCATTTAATGTATATGTTATAACTCTCAAATTTGGATGAAATTCAAGGCGGAATGAAAAAATGAGACAAGCCTTATCCAGCATAAGGTGACGAACATTTTTGAAATTCCAACGCAGAAGTTCGCCAAATTTGAGAGTTATATAAATAGAAATATGGCTATACTTAGCGCTATTCTATAATATATAAAAACATCCAAATTGTTGTTTTTTAGGTATTTAATCAAAAAGTTGATGGCAAATAGTCCAGTAATGAATGCGACCAGAGATCCGATCAAAAGTGGTGAACCAAAATTAGAAAGAAACAACTCATGTCTTACTTCGAATACTTTTTTGAGCCCTGCACCTATTAATATTGGAATAGATAATAGAAAACTAAATCTAACTGACTCTTCTTGTGTTAATCCTCCAAACAAGCCTCCAGAAATAGTAGCACCTGACCTAGAAATACCAGGGACCAATGCTAGACATTGAAACAAACCGATTGTAATTCCCTTTTTTAAAGTTAAATCACTATTTTTCTTTGCGTATTTTTGTGCCACCCAAAATAAAATACTTCCAATAAACAGGGACATCGCAACAAGATTTACATCTCGAAAAACTGAGTCCATATAACTTTCAAGCAGAAGTCCGGCTACAACTGCAGGTATTGTTCCAAACACAATAGAATAAAGTAGAGTTTTATCTTTATCCAAAACTGGTTTTTTGGTAACAAGGCTTATAAAAGTCATGAACAAATACCAAATATCTCTCCAAAAATAGACGACTATAGCCAAAGTTGTAGCCAGCTGTAATATGGCATCAAAAGTAAGTCCTCCATAGTCATTTACACCGAGAAGATGCCTAGCTATTATGAGGTGTCCAGATGAAGAAATTGGCAAAAACTCGGTGGCTCCCTCTATAAAACCCAAAATAATTGCTACCAAATGTGTCATAAGATATAATTGTACCACAAGAATTAATCATTAACCTTAAAGAAATGTTAGAAAAATTATCTGTACCAATTGCAATCGTAATAGCCGGACTACTCATTGGTGGTTCTCTGTATTTTTCAAATATGAAGATTGCCAGCCAACCAAAAGTTAAAACTGTTGAGCTTGCAAGAAATACTGATACTGACAACATGAGACCTGTTTCTGCTGATGATCATATTTTAGGTAATCCAAATGCACCTATCAAAATAGTGGAATACTCTGATACTGAATGCCCATTCTGTAAGCAGTTTCACTCTACTCTAAAACAAATAATGGAAGTTTATGGAAAAGATGGAAAAGTCGCATGGGTTTACAGACATTTCCCTATCGACCAACTACATTCTAAAGCAAGAAAAGAAGCGGAGGCGACAGAGTGTGCAAATGAACTAGGAGGGTCACAAAAGTTCTGGGAATTCACTGACTTAGTTTATTCAACTACAAATTCAAACAATTCTCTCGATCCAGCAGAACTTCCAAAGATTGCAAAGAAAATAGGACTTGATGTTAAAGCATTTAACACTTGTCTATCATCTGGTAAATATGCAAACAAAGTAGAGGCAGACTATCAGGACGCTGTAAAGGCTGGAGGACGAGGAACTCCAAACTCTATAGTGGTTGCAGCAGATGGAACAAAAACAGTTATCCAAGGCGCACAATCATTTGAAGCAGTTAAATCGATAATAGACGCAATACTCAAGTAGCAGAACCAAGCAAAAAAGCCTCCAGTTGGAGGCTTTTTTGTTACAG
>CAZKGG010000066.1:0-3347 GCA_964552385.1 uncultured Candidatus Saccharibacteria bacterium | reverse complement strand
ATAAAACCACACCACCAGAAGGATTGACTAGCGGACAGTGTGAAGCGTTCTATGCTGAATTTTTATCTAATGATAAGAGATTTAGAGATGCTTTAGAGAAGGTTATTACTCAATGGAAACATTCTTGTGAGCATTATTTAACTAATAAAGCAATGAATCGAATTGCTTGGCTAGGACAGGCTGCGATGTGTTACGAAACGGGAGTTTCGAGTAAGTTTTGCGGTGGGTTTTATTTAATGGATGAAAAAAAACAAGACATAGCAAATAGAACTGCTCACGAGTATTTAAATAAATGGTTAGTGGAAAACGGTCGGCCTGAAGTTTCATTTGATGAAGCGTATAGCACTGGCAGACAGGTGGAGATTTACTAATGCATATCAAGAAATATCAATCTTACACTGTATTAGAAGCAACCAAAGACAGGATAAAAAAAGTCTTTGATGATTTTGAAAAGGTCTATGTTTCGTTTTCTGGAGGCAAAGACTCTACAGTAATGATTCATTTAGTTATGGAAGAAGCAATCAAAAGAGGAAAACAAGTCGGTGTTTTAATAATTGATCTAGAAGCACAATACAAAGACACCATAGACCATATAGAGAGAACTGTAGAAATGTATAAAGATCATATTGATTTACACTGGTTTGCAGAACCTTTATTACTTAGAAACGCAGTGTCTAATTATGCTCCACGTTGGATTTGTTGGGATGAAGAAAAGAAAGACATATGGGTACGCCCAAAACCGTTAAAAGCTCGTCCAGTTACAGACTACCCGTTCTTTGTGCCTAAAATGGAATTTGAAGAACTTATGGTTCTATTCGGTGAGTGGTATTCAGAGAACGGAAAATATCTGACAGGTGCATTTATTGGGATTCGAGCGGATGAAAGTCTACATAGATATCGGGCTATTGCATCACGAAAAGACGGGTTACTGCATAAAGATTATAAGTGGACCACAAAGATAGCTAAAAATTTATTTAATCTATATCCGATATACGACTGGAAAACTGAAGACATTTGGATTTATCACGGGAAATTTAGAAATAAAACACACAACGCTATTTACGACAAAATGAATATGGCTGGTGTTAAGTTGAGTCAGCAAAGACTTTGCCAACCGTACGGAGACGATCAACGGCGTGGATTATGGTTGTATCATATTCTTGAGCCAGAGACTTGGTATAAGGTTGTAGCCAGGGTGAACGGAGCTAATTCAGGTTCTTTGTACATAAACGAAACTGGAAATATGACTGGGTACAATAAGATTACAAAACCAGAGGGTCATACATGGCAAAGTTTTTGTAATTTACTATTAAAAACAATGCCTAAAAAAACCAGAGATCATTACAGATTGAGATTCAAAAAGTTTATTGCAGGATGGCAAGATAGAGGCTATGAAAAGATTCCAGATGAATCACCGATAGAGTTAGAAAATTCTCAATGGGCTCCATCTTGGCGACGTATGTGTAAAGTAATTTTAAGAAACGATTATTGGTGTAAGGGACTTGGGCAAACGCAACCAAAGTCCGAGGCATACGGTAAATTTAAAGCAATCCAAAAACAACGTAGAGAGGCGGTAATTGCATGAAACGCTTAGTAATTAACAGCTTAGACAAAGGAATGTTTGGGGTTAGAGATTCTTTTGTCAAATCCGGTGATGTAGAAGTAATCCACGACGGTCAAACATACATAATCAAAAAAGGAACTATGCCTCATAAAATGGTTAAGAAGAAAAGCAAATTTGGACCGGAGAACGATTTTTTTATTTATATGTACAAAGCCCCAGTAATAGCGAGTTTAGAAAACCAGTTAACGCTATTTTAGGAGGAAGGTATGCGTGAAATAAAATTTAGAGCTTGGGATGGTGAGTTTATGATTGCCTGGGATAATCTCTGCGAGATTAGTTGCCATGAATTGTCTGAAGGTGTTATTTGTGATTCTCCAACTGACGGTGAGCATTCAAAACAACTATATAAGACATATATTTATAGTCGGCACAGATACAGGGCTAGTCAAAAAGCTGAGGGGGGATAGCGAAAAAGCTGAAGGGGGATATCGAAAATTCGATAGGGGGGATAGCGAAAAAGCTGAAGATAATAATAAAGATAATATTAAAAGTAATAATAAAAAGAAATATATGGAATCCGTCTTCCTTACGGAAGCCGAACATACACTTCTTTTAGAGTTATATGGACAAAATACAGTATCTAGACAGATAGAAGCATTAAACAACTATATTATGAGTAAAGGGAAAAAATACAGGTCCCATTATCACACTATTCTTGCGTGGGCAAAGCGTGAAAACACTCCAAAACTATCAACAGTAACAAAGAGAAAAGAAATAGATAATACCGGTGCTTTAAAAGATTTTAGCAAAATTAAAGACATAATTAAAACAGAGAAAATAGTTGAATAAACACTTGACTTTGTTGGTATTATCTGTCAATATAAGTCAGAAAGAGAGGAAAATATGACAAAAGAACAAAGAGACCAAGTAAGTGAATTGATGAGTCGTGACGGACTGAGTCTTGATCAAGCTATTAACAAAGTTAAAGGGATTGTTTTATGGACGAATTAATAAAGTTTTTAAACGAAAAAGTTTCTGAATTAAAGAAACTCAGTGAAGAATTAACCAATGAATCTTCGATAGATTTAATGTTTGACAAGGTGAAGGACGAATATAAACAAAAATACAGATCTATAGTCACAGACTATGAAGAAATGGCTAATGATTTAGGAGATCCTGAAGAGAATGACGACAAATTGACAGTTTCGGATAAAGCAAAATATTTAATGGACAACGAAGAAAGACACTCCAAATGGTTATATCTGAATGTTAAGTAGGAGTGTATATGAAAAAGTTAATAGTTTTAACGATTTTACTAATGATAGGTACTGCAAATGCTGCTATCTACGAAATAGAGTACAAAAAGGTTGCGGATAACATGTACGAAGGACGCACTCAATACGGACGTTCGTTAGTTTATACAAAGAACTGTTCGATAGACATCTCACCTAGAGAGACATGGTTAAAAGGATTCGTTCAAGAAGAGAAGGTAGGAGAAATCTCATATTTTACGTTGGTTACAAAATACATGTCTTGTCCTGTTATGGACTTGGAGGACTTGGAATGAAAATTAAACCAGAAGACTTAAAGAATTATATAGGGAAGAAAATAACGTGTAATGCGTGGAAGGATTTAGATGGAAGCGTAAACACTTATTTAGTGTTAGATGCTGTTGGTTCGGAGTTAATGATTGGCAGACAGCATGATAATAAAAAAGATATTAATTCTGTGGCATTTTGGTCATGGATTGGTGAAAAATGGACTGTTTGGGAAACATACGAAG
>CAZKGG010000065.1:0-3425 GCA_964552385.1 uncultured Candidatus Saccharibacteria bacterium | reverse complement strand
AAATACCATCAAAAAGTCCTTCTAGTTTAGTAAAAGCTTGAGTCACTGCAATAGCCGCACCTGTTGAAGAAGGCACAATATTTTGTGCCGCTGCTCTTCCCTCTCTCAAATCTTTCTTTGATGGACCATCAACTAGAGCTTGTGATGCTGTATAACCATGAACAGTGTTTAGAACTGCTTTTTCTATACCAAAATTTTCATCAAGTATTGCAATGAGTGGTGACGCAGCATTTGTTGTACATGAAGCGTTTGAGGTTACGTCACATGTGCCAAACTTTTCCTCATTCACACCGAGTAGTATAGTTTCACCTTTTACAGAACCGTCTCCACCCTTTGAAGGAGCAGATATAACGACTTTCTTTGCGCCAGCAGTTATGTGAACAGATGCTTTGTCATATGAAGTGAAAAGCCCAGTAGACTCAACAACAACATCAACACCCAGCTCACCCCATGGTAATTTTGTCGGCTCTTTTTCAGAAACAAATTTTACAGTTCTGCCGTCAATAACAAGATTTCCGCCATCTACCTTAACATCATGTTTCCAAGTTTTATATACAGTATCGTATTTCAAAAGATAGGCCATGTTGTCTACACTTCCCAAGTCATTTACTGCAACAACTTCTAGATTTTCATTATCCCAAGACTCTTTTAGAAATTGTCTACCAATTCTCCCGAAACCGTTTATTGCAACACGAACTTTTTTTGTTTTACTGAAAAATGCCATTTGATTAATTATGCAAAGAATAATGAATAAATTATATCACAATAGAAAACTGCCGGGCTAGGCCGACAGTTTCATTATGTTAGTTTTTATTTATCACTTCTTTTACCCAAATTGATCTGCATTCTTTTCAAAAACCAAAGAATTAATGCACACAATCTCAAACTACCAAAATAGAAGAACATAAGTGAAGAAAGTAACCCTATCACCTCAGATACATCAGGATGAAAATTTGGTACAGTTAAAATAAACGCAAAAGTAATAACAGTCATTACACTTGCTCTGAAGATATCACCAAGCATTTACCCCTCCGAGTTCTCTGGTGAAGTCTAATGTAAAACAGTAACCAAATCAAACCTACTCGGCTGATTCTTTCTTTGTACCACTTGAGTGAGAGTCTACCTCGTAGCTAGTATTTTGTGACTCAAAAAAGTTAACTAACTCAAAAACATCTGTAGCTGTACTCATCCATTTTGCTGGATTTGTTGCATTGTAGTATTTTGGCATACCCAGCTCCTGTAGTCTCCTGTCTGCTACATACTGAACGTACTGATTTACATAGTCCGCATTTAGACCAAGTATTCCATTTGGAAATAGATCTTTGTTATATGCAACTTCCAAATCAACTCCCTCAATAATGATGTTTCTAATTTCTGCAGCAAACTCTTCTGTTAGTAGTTCTGTATTTTCTTCCAAAATATTATGTACTAGGTTTATTCCAAACTTTAGATGCAATGATTCATCTCTCAAAACCCAGTTTATCATTGATCCAAAATTTCTAAGCTGATTTCTTTGTCTAAATGAAAGTGCAACCATAAAACCAGAGTAGAACCATATACCCTCCATAACAATATTAGTTGCAACTAGATTTCTTATGAAATCTTTTTTACCTTCAACGCTCTCAATATCAAGTCTGTCGTCAATCATCCTCTGCATATACTTATTTATGAAAGCTTCTTTTGCAATCATTGATGGAACTTCTAGGTGAGTATTGAACACAGACTCTCTATCAAAAGGAAAAGTCTCGAGTACGTATTCAAAAGAAACGCAGTGATTTGCTTCTTCCCACATTTGTTTTGCAAGGTATAGGTGACATTCTGGAGATTTCAAATATGGATATATTCCTAGAGCAATAGATCTATTCACAATAAGTTCTGCTGGATTAAAAAATGCCATGAGAAACTTTACAGCATGCCTCTCATCCTCTGTCATTTTTTCAAAATCTTCCAAATCCTCTTTCAAAGCAATCTCATGAGGAAACCAAGTATTTCTAACTGCTTGGTTATATAAATCGTATGCCCACTTATAGTTTAGAGGGTGTAAATTCATGTCCGTCGGTGACGCTTTTCCAATTAATGCCATATTTTTATTTTATTAAATTAATAATTTATAAATAACACAAACTACTGACAGGATATACAGACATTGTCTCCATCTGCAGGATCTTCCGGCATAATAATATTATATTTCTTAACATTATTCTTTACCTCTTCAAATGATTTATACTCGTTTTGCTGGGATTGTGCAACAACTGGCTCTACTTTTGCGACAGGTGTCGTAACAATAGTCTGTTGTACTGGACTAGCTACAGTTTTCACTGTTTCTGTTTTATATGCAGAAGCGAAACCAGTTAAAGGTTGTGAGTTATTTGCGGCACTTGTCGAAACTAAAATCTCCTCCTCGATTGAAATATTTGCTATAGCTTCTGCTTTTGCAACAGCTTGCTCAACAACAGCTTGTGCTACTGGAGTTGGTGTTGATACAGTTTGATTTATTTCTAAAGATTTTTGAAGTGGTGCTGAAAAAGCTGGAGAACTAGCAAAATTCAAAGCTCCGAATCCAACCTTTCCAATCTTTTGTGCCTTATTAACATTAGTTGTACTCTGCTCTGCTGTATGTCTAGGCTTCATGTGTAGATAGTATGTAGACTTCAATCCCTTCTCCCAAGCAGTACTGTATATTTGCATAGTCTCATCTATGTCTCTTGTTTCAAGATACATATTTCGTGATAGAGCTTGATCAACCCATTTTTGAGCCCTTGCTGCTACTTCTATATAAGCATAAGGTGAAGTAGTGAATGATGTCTTATAAACATCTTTTATGTGTGGAGGAATTTGTGATATTCCAGCAATGTCTCCTTGGTTTTCGATTATTTGTTCCTTTACCTCATCCCATATACCCATGTTCTTCAAATCTTTTACTAGATTGTGGTTTATATCCAAATACTTTCCTGAAATTTTATTTCTAGAAAATACCTGAGCAAATCTGGCATCAATACCTGGAGTTGTCGCTGCTAGTAATCCAATATTTGCATTTGGTGCAACAGCCATTAGAGTTGAGTTTCTCATACCCTTAGAAACTTTTGCTCTCAATATGTCCCAATTAAGTCCCTTGTGCTTACTTGTCTTTGAAACAGTTAATGGCTTACCTCTTCCAGCTTCTAGAACAGCTAGTGTATCTACTGGAACTTTTCCTTTTGACCATTCTGAACCCATAAAATTCATATAACTTCCTCTTTCTTGTGCTAGGTTAGCAGACTCGTCAATTGCCATATATGAAATGAATTCAAATATTCTATCCGCAAAGTCCCATGCGTGTGGTGAGTCATATGACATCCCTAGTTGCTCTATGGTATCTGAAAAGCCCATAACACCTAAACCAACAGCTCTGTTCTCTCTATCTGATTTTACAGCCTCAGGGATAG
>CAZKGG010000064.1:0-3436 GCA_964552385.1 uncultured Candidatus Saccharibacteria bacterium | reverse complement strand
AGAATTATAGCAATGGGAAGTTGTGGGAGTAATTACCCTTTTTAATGCAAACAAACCAAATAACTATGGTAGTACTTATTCTAGTAGAGCTGTCAGTACTATAAATAACGCAGCAGTTCTAGGCCAATGGACTGGGATAGTAACTCCCTATTCAGTGAATATTAATTTTGACTACACATATACATCACAATAACTTATGAAAAAAAGTCTTATAACCATAGCTTCTGTGTTACTTTTCTCTACCTTTCTTTTTGGAGTTCAGTTTTTTTATTGGGCGCCAAATTGGAAAAAGATTACTGATAGGTGTATTGACTATAACCCACAATGGTCGGGGATGCTTGATTGTTATGGGATTATTTCTATATGGCAATCTAATAATTCAGGGTATCTAATTCAAAAAAATACTGAACCTGGACCAATTGTGGCTCAAATTAGAAAAGTTGACGATTTTGTTGTTAAAAATAATGAAATATATTTAGTTGATATTACCCCTAAAGAAATTTGTAACAATCTAATACCAGGAAAATATTGCGGTACTTTTCAGGTGAATGGGAAATCAAAATCTTATTATTATGATACACCAAATGAAGTTCCAACTTATCGTGTTTTTGATATTAAAACGGGGAATGAGAGGTTTTACTCAAAGCTAGTAGACATGCCCAGTTCTGATCAATTGGTTTTTAAAAGTCTAATTAATCAATAGTGGGAATATGGATAATAGTATTGGGAACCCTTTATGCAAACCAACAACCAAAACTACACCAAAGTCTACTCCTACAATGCCCTTGGTAACATCAGTAGTTCAACTGACAGTGGTCCTTACACCTACGCAGGGGATACTTCTACCTACTACGCCAATCCCCACGCCCCTACCAGTATCAATGGTAGTTCCTATACCTACGATAACAATGGTAACGTCCTTACAGGTGGAGGGCTCACTAATGAGTGGGATTATAGAAACCGTCTGGGTACGACTACCCACTCCTCCTTAACTGAAACCTATGGGCATGACGACGATACTTGGTTCGAACCTTTCTCTTAAAGATGGAAAACTTATAGTAGAGCTACCTCAAATTCTAAAGGTGCTCGAAAAAGCCTCAGACAAGTTGAAAAAACTAGACGTAAGGTTCGAACCTCTAGAAAATGGCTCTAATAATGAGCGTTTGGGTAAAAATAACCCTCAGTTCATTCCTTTGCTCCCTCTAGTAGACGCATTCAGAACTGCTAATTGGGCTAGTATCAAGAGCGAATTGCAGTTTAGCGGAATACTTCCTCTCTGCGGTTTAGAACCAGCGATGCTAGCCAATTGAGATGAAAGGAGGGTAAAAAAGAAAGAAGGCAAAGAAGAAAGCAAAGCTAAGAAGAAACGAGACCAAGATAAGGTAGTTTCTGTCATTCTTCTGCTCTTGTCTGCGAACTAGACACCACCAGAAGTTGCTCGCTTTTTTAGAGGTAGCAAACACCACCCCACCTACAAGACCGACAACACCTAGAGCGAAACAAATATACGAAATCAGATAGGTTCCTGTTTCTGTCGTTGGTGTCTTGATTAGCCCCACAGTCAAGAAAAGGAGTATTAGCACTCCAGCAAACAACAGCCTGCTAGAAAAGCTAAGTCCTGAATAAGCCTCTGCCTTGTTGCCTATAAAACCTGAAATTCCAAGCCCTAGAGTGAATACCATTAGCACTACAAAAAACGTTATTGTTCCAGCATCCATATTATTGAAATGCGAAGCTCATCACAGAACCAATAACTGCATCTCTGTCTCTCGTCCACGTTGAGTTTAGGACAACGCCTGACACATTGTAGAGGTTGTCTCCCTTGAGCACGAACAGTCGGTAATCTCTAAAATTATGACTCTCTCTTGTGAACGTTCCGCTTACGATAACTGCGTCATACCCACCAATCTTCATTTTCTTCTCTTCAACTACTGTGAAGTTCGTTACCCACTGCTGAGTTTGTAACTTGTAGCTAGTAGCAATGTCATCAATGATAAAGCCAGAATTGCCGCCAAAGACCCCTACATTGATACTGCCTTGCCAAGTGTAACCAGTTTCGTTATCAATAGTTTTGTTTAGGAAGAAAACTACAGTGTCTGCTTCACCACTTTCATCAACTATCCAATTTTTAGGAGGAGTTACTTTGAAGCCATACTGCTTACTTACATAGGCTTGTTGAGTTTGGGTTGTAGGAGTTGGAACATCAGTGTTCTCAGAAGTTGTTTCAGTGTCGTTGGCTACACCTGCTTGTTCCTGCGGCTGACTATCCATCTCGGTCTTTTGAGAGACATCTGGGTTATTCGTATTTTGCACGGTTGGTTGAGTTGCCACAGGTTGAAACGAAAGGACAGCAATAAACACAGCTAAAGCACCAGCTAAACCAATCAGACTACCCCAAACCTGTGTCCGCCAAAGTTTGTCAGTCTCTTTTGAGTAAACTTCGGATGGATGTGTCTTCCACTTCATCAAAGAAAATCCAACTAATGCAACCGCAACAACGCCAACAAAGACATAAAGAATGTTATGGACGTGATTGCTCACTTGGACTATAAGTCCGATAACAAACGCAAAAAGAGCCCACCCCTTCCAGTTTGTTGGCATACGTCCTGCCTTTCCGTATCGCTTGAACCAGTAGTTGTTCATAAAATGATTATACCCTCAATTGATAAACACTGTAAACTAAAGTAAAGTTTAGGAGTGAAAAAATACTCCACAGACTACTTTGAAAAAAAGTACAAGATACTTGCTGATAAATTGCTTCAAAAAGAAGGCTTTACCGATGCCATAAAGACCACAAGAGCCGAACTCGGATTACCTATAAATGGATTTACGAGCACACAGGAGCTTGCGTTCTTTCTTATCGGAAAAATGAGTAAGGACGAGCAGATGTCTCTTACGTTTTTTGCTTTCGTTGAAGCTTATGCATTCAAGAATAAAATCCTGATAACTGATGAAAACCGTGAGGAAGTCATCAATGCTTTTCTAAAGGAGCACAAAAAGAAAAACGGCATAGGAATGATACCTATGATGTTTGAACTGACCCAAAATATAGAAAGTCATCACGGTCTTTTTACGAAATATCCGCTGTGTGAAAAAGGCAAATATTTTTCAAAACTCTTCCCAGCGGTTAAGAAGCTGATGCAACAATTTTGGGGTGTTGACCTACTTGATGACCACGTAATCTTCCATTACATAGAAAAGTACTTGTTTATGGGTCAAACAGGCATTGACCTATATATCAAAAGCAAGATTTCTTGCCACAACTGCAAATACTTAGGTATAGAGCACTTTTCTCCGAGGATTACTAAGGACATCTATGACAAGAAACATCAAGAACTTCAAGACCAATTACAAGGACTTGAAATTGAAATGTCTGAATATAGTAAAGCAGATTACGAATACCAAAATACTGTTGCTACAGTGATTTCTGTAGCAC
>CAZKGG010000063.1:0-3518 GCA_964552385.1 uncultured Candidatus Saccharibacteria bacterium | reverse complement strand
GGCGGCCCCAACATAAGTGGAGAGAAACTTGTTCCAGGTGGTGCTAAACCTCATTTAATGCGTGTTGGATTCCCTCAATCGATTGAATATAAAGATGGTAAATACTTTTTAACCATTGATCTTGGCCTTTGGTTTGTTAATGAGTACAAAGAAGATTTAAAATATCCACATGCTGATAAAGCAATGCTAGAAGATGGTGATCCATATGGTGCACTCAATAATTTCTATATTAGAAACAAGAATCACATTTTTAAAACCTTTGAAGTTTTACCTAGTGCTCCAATATATACAATAAACGCAGGAAATGGGGCTCCTAACCCAATGGCTTATATCAGCAACTTTAAAAATCAATTAGAGACTGACCCAATCAACAAATTGGTACCGTTTGTTTTTGATTTAGAAAATAATGTTATAACAAAAGCATACCAACGCTGGGTGCCCTAGATTTTTTAGTTATATATAAAAAAGGCGCGGATGTATTCACGCGCCCCTCTACTACCTCTGCCAAACACTTCCGTTGGCTGTTTCCTCAATCTTGACTGAGGCGAAGGCTTTTCTTACTGCTTCCTGGTGTGCTTCATCAGAAAGCATGCCCTGATTCTCCTTCTTATCACGAAGGAGGTCAGACAAACGTCTACCAACAAACAAAACGACCTTTTCGATCATCTGTTCCCCCAGATAAGAATTATCCTTCAATATCATACCACTACAATCCCCCATATTGTCAATAGTAGATAAAAATTCATAGATTATCCCCTATTTGCGTGATATATTTATATCCATGAAATCATATATAACAGTAGGCGGTATAATCCTAGTTTGCATATTAATAGCACTAGGTTTTTGGAAATTTGGCCCAAAAAATGAACCTTTGGTAATAGAAAATAATACCAATATAGTAGAAACACCTATAACAGTAAATCCTCTTGAACCTACAGTTTCCATAACTCAATCGACAACTACAGACTTTGCAGAAATAAAAGAAACAGTAAAAACAAATGTTGGTTCAAAGATAAAAACAGGAAGTTCTGGACGAGCTTTGATCGAATCATCATCAAATCACCAAACCCTTATCGACTACAATACTGAAGTCACCATTTCGGATGATTCAAAGAAAGAAAAGAAAACAAAAATAGCATTAGTTAGTGGAGCTGTATGGGCAAGACTTTCAAAAGTATTTGATAGTGGCGAATACTATGAAGTTAAAACCGGAAATGCTGTTGCGACTGTTCGTGGAACATCATTTGGTGTTTGGTATAAAAATGGTGTAACTACAATAACAGTAACTGAGGGGTCTATTTTTCTTTCTACAATAGATCCAAAAACTGGCGAAATAATTCCTAACTCAGAAGTCATTGTTAAAGCTGGACAAAAAGCCACAGTAGGAAAAGACGGTAAAATTAGTATTGCAAATATAACATCATTTGATAAACAGGAACCTTGGTATATTTATAACAATCCAGAAGAAAAAACTTCTGTAACCGTTACACCTCCAACTCCCAAACCTGTATCTACAACCACTAGCACAACACCTACTACGCCAACAACACCAACCGTAGTCACACCCACACCCACAACAACTCAAACTCCATTTACAATAACAAGCATTATTCCAACTACAGCAAATAATGCAGCAGGAACAATAGTTACACTAAAGGGTGATGGTTTTCAAAAATTAAAATCAATAATAATCGGTAGAAATTCAATCACAAATTATAAAATAATGAGTCCGACTAATATTCAGGTCATGACAGAAGGCCTACCTCCTGGAACATTTACTGTTTACATAATAGATATAAACAACAATGTTTCAACAGCTGGAAATCAGCTAACTATAACTGATGCTCCAGTTACGACTCAACCTACTACTCAAATATTGTATACAGCTCCCCTTCAATAAAATGAAAGTATCTAAAAGATTTAAAACTGGTATATCGCTCTTATCAATATATATATTGATACTTGTATTAATATCTTCTATTTACTATTTTGGACTTTTAAATTCTTGGCAAGACAAACTAACTGATAGATTTTTTACAAAATCTTCTCCAACACAAAAAATAGTTATTTTCTCTATCGATAGTGAGAGCATACACAAAGTCGGTAGTTGGCCATGGCCAAGAGAAATATTTGCAAGAGCAATAAACAATACAAAGGAAGCAAAAATAATAGGACTTGATGTGAGTTTAAGTGAAGAATCAAGACTAGGACAAAGCGATGACTATACACTTGTAGAATCACTAAAGAACTCAAAGATTCCTGTGGTGATGCCAGTTCAACTAGGAGCACGCAGCAAAGTTACAGATGAACCTTTGTCTATATTTAAACCGTACATAAATCTTGCATTTACAAATGTAAACCAAGACATAGATAGTGTTGTTAGAAAAAGTTCAAAAGAACAATATGGTTTTATGAGTTTCTCTTCCCTACTTTCAGGAGTTACGGCAGAACAAATTCCTGACAATTTTTATATTAACTACTCTGGCCCAAAATCAACTTTTCTAACTATACCTATTATTGATTTACTAAATGGCAAAATCCCATCTTCTGTTACAAAAGATGCAATAGTTTTAATAGGTGCAACAGCAGATGATCTACACGATATTTTCAATACTCCATTTGGACCAGTTCCTGGAGTTGAGATTCATGCAAATATTGTTGAGACCATATTAACTCAAAATTATAGGTCCCCCCTATCACTTCCTGTAGTTATATTTATATTTGCTATCACCAACCTACTCGCCATCATGCTTATAAATAAAGTTAAAAAGTTCCTAGTGCTCATCCCCTCGCTTTTTGGTATAGCAGTAGTTATAAACGTGATTGGTACACTACTTTTTTCATACAAAATAATATTTCCAAATCTTTATGTGACTCTCGGATTTCTAATGATTTGTATTACAGGGATTATTTTTGAATTTATATTCCAATCAAAAGAAAAAAAGTTTATTCAAAATACCTTCCAGTATTATCTAATGCCAGAAGTCATAGATGAGCTCATAAAAAATCCTGAGAAAATATCACTTGGAGGTGAGAGAAGAAACCTGACAATACTTTTTTCTGATATTGCAGGTTTTACTAGTATCTCAGAGAAACTTTCACCAGAAGACTTAACAAACCTGATGAACGAATACCTGACAGCAATGACTGATATCATAATGAAACATGGAGGTTTGGTAGATAAATATATCGGTGATGCTGTTATGGCATTCTGGGGGGCTCCACTTGAAAATCCAAACCAAACAGAAGATGCATGCAAAGCAATAGTAGAAATGCTAGAGAAACTAAAAGAGTTAAATGTTAATTGGGCTAAGCGCGGTCTGCCTCCTATTGGAATCAGAATAGGACTAAACAGAGGTGATGTAATAGTTGGTAACATGGGATCATCAAAGAGATTTAATTACACTGTGATCGGTGATGATGTTAATTTCGCATCAAGACTCGAAGGAATTAACAACTACTACGGAACAAAATGTGCCGTTAGTGAAAATATTGTTAATAGTATTAAGTCAAAAGAT
>CAZKGG010000062.1:0-3598 GCA_964552385.1 uncultured Candidatus Saccharibacteria bacterium | reverse complement strand
AGAAACTTAACTATATCAATATACGGATGTGTAAGTGTTTCCGAACCGAAACTTGCCCCCTTTGGATTTACTGTATAAAGAAATACAATAAATCTGGGCTTGTAGGAAGGGAAGAATCCAACAAATGTGTGTATGAACCTATCCTCAGAGTAACCCCCTCCACCAGCCTTTGCTATCTGAGCTGTACCAGTTTTAGCAGCCACACTGTAGTTTGGCAAGCTTAAACTGCCGTTAGATAATACCTTATCTACACTATATGTCATCATCCTAGCCACCTCCTCTGCAGTCTCAGTTTTTAACACCTGTTTGCCTAAACTTATAGGTGTCTCCTCTGAAACACCTATCTTATAGTTTATTTTTTTTACAATATGAGGGTTTATAAGATAACCACCATTTGCAATAGTAGATATTGCTCTGATTGTAGCAACAGGCGTTAGAGCAATACCCTGGCCAAACGATGCTGAAGCAAAATCTATATCAACTCCTGTTCTCAAGTTTGAAACCAAATCCTTTGCTTCATTTGGCAACTCGATGCCGGTTTTTTCATCCAAACCATAAGCAAACATATAGTTTGCAAATCTTTTGTTGCCTAAAAGTTTTTCTACATATGCTGCTCCAACGTTTAGCGATTGAGACAAAACATCTTGCATATTTACAACTCCTCTCTCCTTTCCATCAAAGTTAGAAACTTTCTTACCGCTTATCATTACGAAACCTGCATCGTAATATGTTGATTTCGATGTTATAACCCCTTCGTTTATACCAGCTGCTATAGTTAGAGGTTTTATAATAGAACCCATCTCATAAACATTTTCAACTAGTGGGTTGGAAAATATTTTTGCACTTTTTTGTTCTTCTGGTCTGTTAGGATCAAATGTTGGATATGTTTCCATAGCAAATATTTCCCCTGTCATAGGATCCATTATTATTCCTCCTGTCATTTCTGAACTCCATTTTTCTGTTGTACTAGCTAAAACACTTTGGAAATATGTTTGAACTGTAGGTTCTATAGTTGTAACAACATCGCCTTCATTTTCTGCGTTTGGTGATGCTGCAGCTTTTATATCGGAAAACATCTCAGCAAAGAAATTCACATATGCGCCATCTTTTCTTTCTAGTAAACTCTCATATTGTCTCTCTAATCCATATCTACCCGCATATTCATCGCCCTTGTACCCCAAAATACCCAGTAAATGCGATGCAGTAGCTCCTCCTGGGTAAAATCTCCACCTTTCCTTATAAGCTTGTAGACCTTTTATATTTAAATCACTTATCTTCTTTCCTAGTTCCTCATCAACATGAGTAGCTATCTCCTCGTATGGATCATTTTTTTTTGAGGCTTTTGCAATAAATACATCGCGATCAACAGGAATAATATTATTTAGTTTAGAGTGTACATCTTCTGGATTCACCAAAATCTCTGGATTTATAGCAATAATAAATCCAGACTTTAATGTGGCTGCAGAAACTAGGGTCTTATCTCTATTTTGAAAATAAATATTTCCTCTACTAAAAATCTTGTTGGCTGATGATGAATATTGTCTATCTGCCTTGTTTGTATAGTTTTCGTTTTTAACAATTTGCAGAATATACAGTCTACCGATAAGCAAAAGAGCAAAAATAAATATACCGATTGATATAAAACGAATTCTGTAAATGTAACTGTATTTCATAAAAAATAACAGTCTTTAGTTTAACAAAAAACTTGTGAATTAAGAAGTCTTAGCGTGATAGATATGAAACTTGTTTGTTTGAATTCTTTGATATAAAAGTTTTTGCTGTGACTTCTTTGAAACCCATTGATTGCGCTAGTTGCATAGTGACATTGTTTCTACTAGTTATGTATTGAAACTCTTGATTACCTATTTTTAAAGCAAGGCTAGATGCCTCAGCCTCCAAGTTTTGTCTAGTAACAACATTGTGAACAGTTGAATTTATAAAATACATATAGAAACCAACACAAAGCACGAGCGCACAAACAATAGCCCAGAATATGTTTTTCTCATTATTTAGTTGTAATACTTTTTCTTTCATTATATTTTTTCAATTATTCTCAGCTTTGCACTTCTTGCTCTCGGATTCTCTCTAATCTCTTCATCAGTTGGGATTATTGGTTTCTTTGTTATTATTTTCCCAACCCCTTCCTCACTTTTTTCTTTATAAAAATTTTTTACTACCCTGTCCTCTATACTATGAAATGATATGACTGCCATTCTTCCTCCTTTTCTCAAAACATCGAATCCCCTCTTTACACCATCTTTCAAACTTTCAATCTCATCGTTCACAGTTATACGCAATGCTTGAAAAGTCTTTGTGGCTGGATGGATTCTTTTATGGTGATACCATTTTGGTGTAGCCGTTTTTATTATCTCCACCAAATCAGTCGTTGTTTCGATAGGCTTTATAGCTCTAGTTGCCACTATGGCTTTAGCAATCTTCCAACTGAACTCTTCTTCACCGTAACCAGACAGAATTGTTGCAATATTTTCCAAATCCCATGTGTTTACGATTTCTTTTGCAGTTAAGTCCCCCGCCTGCAACGCTTGATGCGTAGCATCTGCGGGCAGGTCTGGTTTTAATTCTTTCTTAAACGACATTATAAGAGGTTCATCTTTTTGAAATGAGAAACCTCTACCAGAATCCTCAAACTGATTCGACGAGAGTCCAATATCGAGAAGTATCTTGTCTACTTTCTCAATTTTGACTTGCTCAACTAGTGAATCAATGTTTCTAAAGCTACCTTGGATATACTGTATGTTTGGTTTCAAAAGAGACAATCGTGCAGAGGCACGCTCTATAGCTTCAGGATCAAGGTCGATTCCGATCATGACAACGGAATCGCCAAACCTTTTAGCTACCTCTTCTGAGTGACCTCCACCACCCAAAGTGCCGTCAACAAAAATGTCACCACTTTTGATATCTAGCCCATCTATAGATTCATGTAAAAGAACTGTCTTATGGATCATATATATTTAATTTTCTATAATCACATAATTAGATTTTCAGATTTGAGACAATGTCGAGGCGAAAGCTTTGAGATAATCCGAGGTGTACATATGGTACATTGAGGGTTATCGATAAGTTTTCAACGACGAGATTGGCCAAATATGGAAATCTCTATAACACACCGACCTGACCGAGTTTCTCGGCGAGGGTATCGGCCTGCTTTTCAACAACTTTCTTGTAATCTGTCCAAGTCTTCTCTGCCCAAATTTCAACTCGACTTGAAACACCTATCACAACAACTTTGTTTTTTAAATTTGCACGATCTCGAAGAAAGTCTGGAATCAAAATACGACCAATCGAATCTATTTCCGCCTCAACCGCACCTGCGAACATAAAACGGTTGAAACTTCGATTGTCTGCCTGTAGAAGTGAAGACTGATTTAACTTTTCAGAAATCGTACTCCACTCCTTTTGTGTAAACACGAACAAACAAGCATCTAGTCCTGGAGTTACTACAACTTTCTTCCCCATCTCTGCACGAAACTTCGCTGGAAGCGAAAGTCTGTTTTTATCATCGATGGAATGTGTGTATTCTCCTATAAACATAGTTTGTATTTTTATTTCCCACTACTTCCCACTTACATAACATTAT
>CAZKGG010000061.1:0-3625 GCA_964552385.1 uncultured Candidatus Saccharibacteria bacterium | reverse complement strand
ACCTATTCCACCAGAACCCTTTGATAGAAGCATCACATCTGAAACTGATTTTGCGATGTTCTTCATGTCATCTTGTATTTCAAGTAGATAACAGTTTGAAAGAGCTGGATTTAATGTTCCTGCAGCAAGATTTGTTGAACCACCAGCAATATACTCGAGTCTAGACATCTTGTTATAAAACTTTTTTGCCATTTCTGTTGGATTGCTTTCGTTGTATGAAAGACCCATAGCAATACGCATGAAGAAATACTGAGTTGTCTCGATTGGTTTCTGATTTATATCTTTTATAAGGTACCTATTTATTAGACCATCAAGCCCCGCATATTGAAATAATTCATCTCTTTCAATTTTTAAAGCATTGCTAAGTTCAATAAGATCAAACTTTGACTTCATATCAGGATGAAGCTTTCCTTCTGCAACACCATTTTCGATATACGAAATAAATCCTAATCGATGTCTCTCTGAAAATACAGCTGGCTCATCACTTGCATGAAAATCTGAAATAACTTGTCGATATAAAGTCTTCAAAAGCAACCTCTTTGCTACTACATCGTATTCAATATCCTCTTTTATATTTTGAACAGCAGCATTTATTGTGGCCTGATCCATTTCATCTACAGTAATGCCATCATATAGTGTTAGTTGAGTCTCAGTAGCGATTTGTGTCACCTTTGATACTGGGTCAAATAGACCTCGACAAGCTCTTTCTATTGAACGATTTATTTTATCAGCATTGAAAGGTTCTTTTTTACCGTCGTGTCTTGTGACTGTTATACTCATGGTGAAAATAAAATTAAAAATTGATAATTTTTGATAATTTATGCTACTTTTTCATCAAATATTAATGATTTATCACAAAAAATCGTTAATATTTTTAAATTTGTTAGTACATTGTACTCCAAATAGACTTCAAAAAAACTGTGGATAAACGCCTTCCACAGTGCTAGGAAATGAATTAAAAAATATGTAAAGTACACCCCCAAAATAGGCTTTTATTTATGAGTTTTTTGAGCTCTTTGCTAGAAACTCTGCTCTATCACCTATTTTTATATTTAGGATGTCCACCTGACCAGACGAAACCTCTAAAACATACTCTGAATTTGATTCTGGAGTGAAAACTTTGGGATAAGTTTCAGGTTTTACATTCTTTTCTATATGAACAACCTTTAAACTTTCATCAAACCAAATTATATCAATAGGAAAAGACATATCTTTCATCCAAAATCCATACTTATCTGGCTTTTGAAAAATAAAAAACATACCTTCATTACTTTTTAGGGATTCACGTCCAGATAGACCTCTCTCCAAAAAATATCTTGTCTCAGCAACATCAACTTTATATGTCTTACCTGCAATAACAACTTTTGCATTGTAAGTAACATTAGATAAAACAATAATAGTCAGTACAATAACTATTACAGCTATAAAAAAAATAACTACCCTGCTTTTCTTCATACTCTAATTGTAACACGGCAAAACATTGATACAACAAAAAACCCGCATAAGCGGGTTTTTTGTTTGTTTAGTGGTTTAAGCTAAACGGAGAGATTACCATGTTCGGCCACCTCGATCGTTTCCACGATCAAAGCCTCCTGTTCGTGGTGCTCTAGGTTCCATTGGTCGAGCTTCATTAACTGTAAGCTTTCGTCCATCTAGTTCCTGACCATTCCACTTTGCGATAGCAGCCTCTGCATCAGCATCGTTTGCCATCTCGACGAAACCGAATCCTTTTGATCGGCCTGTCATTCTATCCATGATAATTGTAGCTGATGTAACTTCTCCAATCTGAGCAAAAGCATCTCTAAGAGCTGCTTCTGATGTTGAATAAGCAATACCACCTACGTACAACTTCTTTGCCATTTTCTTTTATAACTAGTCTTTATTTTAAACTGTAAGGCGACTAGTACTCTCTCCTTTTTCTAACTTTCAAAAATGAAAATGCGAAAACCTATGAGAAACTTACATTGGCACTATTATACCACCCTTAGTTGGAGAAAGTCAAGTGATTAATTCACCACAACTTTATTCATCACAACTGGAGAAACAGGCTTATCGTTAGCCCCAGTTTTGACTAGTGCAATCTTGTCTACAATATCCTGACCTGATACAACTTTACCGAAAATCGTATAAGCGTTTGGTAGTGGATAGTCCTCATTCATGATGAAAAACTGACTTCCATTTGTATTTGGGCCTGCATTTGCCATAGCTACAACACCTTTTTTATATCCTGCCTTGTAAGATGGTGTATTTGGGTTCAGCTCATCATCAAACTTGTACCCCGGACCGCCAGTACCGTTTCCACTTGGATCCCCTCCTTGAATCATAAAACCTTTTATCACTCGATGAAATGTTAGTCCGTTGTAAAATCCCTTCTCAGCTAAAGTGACGAAATTTTTTACTGTATTTGGAGCATCAGCATCATAGGTTTCTATAACTATCTTTCCATAATTTGTATCAATTGTAATCATATGTGTTTTTTTATTATTTATAGCACTATTTACCATGGCAACTTGAGTGTCACCAACAACCTCTGTTGATGTTGCTGGATTTTGATTTTGTGTCTCTTGTGTATTTATTTTAAAATCACCAATAAGGGCAGATATAACTGGTGCTTCTTTTTTGTCACTAAAAAGATAATACCCACAAGCTGAAACCCCGCAAACTATTATGAGACTCAATAAAATATTTTTTGTCATAAAAAGCATTATAGCAATTTTTTTACAATAGAAAAGTTTGTGCAATATTTGTGCGGGATACGAGAATCGAACTCGTGTCTCATCCTTGGGAAGGACGTATCATGCCACTAAACTAATCCCGCGTAGTTATTTTATTTTACACAAACTTTTTAGCGCTACAAGGTCCGTGTTTGTTAGCTTTTCATTAATACCGTTGTTTAGTCGATACATGATAGCCCTTGCATCCTCGTTGTGATCCAAACCTAGAGCGTGACCGAGTTCATGAGCTAAAACTCTAACAAGTTTTGTTCTATTTTCGAACTGATATATATCTATCTCCTCTCCTGTTGCTGTACTCCTATATACTCCTTCATCAAACTCTCCACCTAAGTTATCACCTATCTTGTTATAGTTTTTTACATTTATATTTAAACTTGTTGCCAACTGATTCAAAGCAGAAACCAGTGAGTTTATTTGATCTACTTCGTTATTTAACCTATCTTGTAATGCTACAATGGCTGTACTTTCGGCTTGCAAATAATCTCTCTCTGTATTTAACCTACTCAATGTGGCTTTATCTGCTCCACCTCTTTTATTTACTCTTGAAACTTCAGCTTCATATGCATCTTTTCTCTGATTGAAAGCTGAAACTCTAGAATCAAATTCGGCTCTCTCTCTATTGTATTGAGAAACTATTGAATCATACCTAGCTTTTACTTCATCATATGATGACCTGCTGTCTTTAAGAGTAATACCCATAGTTTGAAGTTTTGTAGTTGTTTCCTGCCTAGTGTCATATATTAGATTTACTTTTACAGCCCCATCCACAGTATGCGCAAACAAATTTTTTCCAATTGGTTTCTCCCATATTGCCTCTGCATCACTCATTGCACTCAAAAAATCTGACTCGGATACACCAAATCTTTTATCAAATGTTCCAATACTATATG
>CAZKGG010000060.1:0-3691 GCA_964552385.1 uncultured Candidatus Saccharibacteria bacterium | reverse complement strand
TTGTCTGTAAGTGTTTGAACTAAATCAATATCTTCTTGTATATGGTCGCTAGCAAAAGGGAAGTGTTCAGGTAGTTCAATGTTCAAAGAAGTTAAATCCTTTTTAAACTCTTCAAAGTAAAAGTTTGCAACTTCTCGCATAGCTTCTAGAGTCAGAGGCTTACCCTCGCGTTTTAAAGCTTTAGTCATTTTATCCTCTCCATCATCGCTGTCTGAAGATAGGTGACCAATATCAGTTACGTTTACAACTTGGTTTACTTTGTACCCGTTGTATTCAAAAGTTCGTCGCAATATGTCAGCAAAAACATAACTACGTAGATTTCCTATATGAGCATAGTTATAAACTGTAGGTCCACAGTTATACATAGAAACCTCACCTTCTTTTAAAGGCTTAAACTCTTCTTTTTGACCAGAGAGGGTGTTATGCAACCAGATTTTGTTCTCTATATCCATTTTTTGTGCTTTGTATAAACGAGTGCTATCAGGGTATAAGTTACCATAAGTACGACAACCATCCAAAATCCATTAGGGTTATCCTCTAAAGGTACACCTCCAACTCTCATAGCAAATATCCATGACAGTAGGTTGAGTGGGAGTAGTATGGCTCCTAGTACAGTACGCTGTTTTACAGTTTCATTTTGTGTTGAAGTTAGGAGTGAGTTGTTTGTATCACGTAATTAACGTAGCATTTCAAGGTTTGAGCGTATTGTCGTGTTGATTCGTAGGTAGTCAACAATGATTGAGTCTACTTCGTGAGCAAATATTTCACCGAAAACTCTTTCACCGTGATCTCGGAGAGACTCAAGTATTTTGTGGTGCAAATCTGTAATTCTCTTGAAGTCGAGTAGTGTTCTGGTAACTTCTGATATAGAAACCACCATATCTTTTTCTCTACCTTTGAAAATATTGCTTGTGATGTCTTCAGTAATATCCTCAATGTATTCTAATTCTTCAAATAGTGAGTTGTATAATTCTCTCAACATTCTCATAAATACAACATGGTCATGAGCTTTCTTTTTATCTCCATCTTTATCTAGTATTTCATTTACCTCAAGCTCCTTGCTAAACCTATGAAGAGCGTCATTAGTATCGTATCTAGCAGTTATGAGAGCGTCTCTTCCTATAACAAAATCAATTTCCTGACTCTTTCCTTCACTATGAGTGTGTTTGAAAACTGGAAAATGCAAAATACAGTAAATGTATTTATCGTGGAATTCAATCCTAGGCTTTGGGGTAGATGATGAAAGCTCCTTTGCAATAAAAGGATGAATTCCGTATTTGTCCATTAGGGAATGTATTTCTTCAGCAGTTCCATTGTCTACATCAATCCAAGTTTCTCCGTTGTATTTGTGAGTATTTATCATAAGTTTAATTATATCTGAATATAAATTTGACCACAATATATTTTACCTGCCACGTTAGAGTTTTTGATTATGTTACTTAAATTTAAATGAAACTTGCAAAACTCTTTCGGGGTTGAGATAATTGAAAACAATGGATTATTTATTGAAATATCGATTTCAGATTTTAGGTGGCATCATTATTATGTTTGTCACTTTTTTTTCTGGATATAGTTATGGATCTTTCGCAAAGGATGCGGAGTATAAACAGTTAGCATCAATAGTTAACAAAGATGGTTTAGGTGCTGATAAAAAACCAAACGATGTGGATTTCACTCCTTTTTGGAAAGCCTGGGAAGTTATAAATGAAAAGTATGTGCCAACTAACAGTACAACAACTGATAAAACAGGTGATCAGGATAGAGTTTACGGTGCTATAGAAGGAATGGTGAAGTCACTTGGTGATCCGTATACAACATTTTTTCCTCCGGCTGAAACGAAAGAGTTCAACGAAACAATATCTGGACAAATAGAAGGGGTGGGTATGGAGGTTGGAATAAAGGATGGAATATTAACTGTTATTGCTCCAGTAAAAAATACACCAGCATATAAAGCTGGAATAAAAGCTGGCGACCAAGTTCTATTTATTGATGAACTTTCAACACAAGGATTGAGTTCAGAGGAAGCCATATCTCATATTCGAGGTAAAAAAGGTACGTCAGTAAAACTGACAATGCTACATACTGGAGCAAAGGAACCTTATGTTGTTGATATTATTCGAGATGTTATAAATATGCCTACTGTAGATACAGAAACTAGAAATGGTGTATTTATTATTAGATTATATAGTTTTTCAGCAATATCTCCTGAATTGTTTAGAAATGCGCTTAGAGAATTCTATGAATCAGGAACAAATAAATTGATTATTGATTTGCGAGGAAATCCAGGTGGATATCTAGAAGCCGCACAAGAAATGGCGGGTTGGTTTCTGCCAATGGGTAAAGTTATTGTTACTGAAGACTTTAGAAATGAAAAAGATAGAATCGTTTTTAGAAGTAAGGGTCCAAATCCATTTGAAAACATAAAAATTGTCGTTTTGATAGATGGTGGTTCAGCAAGTGCTTCCGAGATTTTAGCTGGCGCTCTTCATGATCACGGAGTAGCTACACTTGTTGGAACAAAGTCATTTGGAAAAGGTTCAGTTCAGGAGCTTGTTGATATTACTGATAAAACTTCTCTAAAAGTTACTATTGCTAGATGGTTAACACCAAATGGAATATCTATTTCACACAATGGGCTTGTTCCAGATGTTGAAGTTAAACTAGATGAGAAAAAATACCTGGAAAATAAGACAGATACACAGTTAGATAAGGCAGTCGAAATACTAAACCAGTAATTTTGCAATTTTCAGGTTTGTGGTAGTATAAAAATATGAAAGTAATATTCCTAAAGGATGTCCAAAATGTTGGACGAAAATATGATATAAAAAATGTTGCAGATGGTTATGCATTAAACATGCTTTTACCTAAAAAGTTAGTTGAGATTGCTACACCTCAAGCTATTAAAAGAATAGAGGAGATGAAGGCAAATGACCTCACTCAAAAGAGAATTCAGGAGGAACTACTAGCAAAAAATCTAGAAGTTATAAACAGTTTAACTGTAACGATAGGTGGTAAGGCGAATGAAAAGGGACACTTGTTCGCTGGTATAACAAAAGAAAATCTTATATCTGAAATTTTAAAATCTTCAAGACTGAATATAGATCCAGATTTGATAGTTTTACCAAAGCCAATTAAAGAAGTAGGAGAGCATAAAATAGCAATTGAGGCTGGTAATAAAAAAGCAGTACTTACTTTAATAGTTGAAGCTAAATAATATATAATAAAAAAACCCTCCATTTGGAGGGTTTTTTTATTATATAACGTGGACTATCTTTTTTACTACTGTAGTGTTATCAAAGTGAGTCTTTCTCTTTGTTCCGAACTTAACTTTTCCAGGAACTAGAGCAAAAATAGTGTGGTCTTTACCCATACCTACGTTTCTTCCAGGAAGAACATCTGTTCCTCTCTGTCTGATGATTATTGAGCCAGCCTGAGCCAAATCTCCTTCAGTGATTTTAACACCAAGGTATTTTGGATTTGAATCTCGGCCGTTTTTGGTTGTTCCTGCGGACTTTTTATGTGCCATTGTTAATTAATATATGATAAAATGTTGTGGCTATGAGTATAAATGAAATACTCCAAAAAATCAAGCCCTATTATACCTTTTTCCTGCTTGTCGTTATAGGGTCTATATTTTTTGCTCTTGGGCGTCTTTCTAGTGAGGAAATTGGTAAAACTAGAATAAGAATTG
>CAZKGG010000059.1:0-3832 GCA_964552385.1 uncultured Candidatus Saccharibacteria bacterium | reverse complement strand
TGGCGATACTACAGAAGACATCAGCGGGCTTGCTGCAGGCACTTATACTTTAACAGCAACAAATAATGGTCCAGATAGTGCTACAGGAGTAATAGTAACAGATATACTTTCAGATAAATTGAACTTTGTTTCTGCAGTAGCTACTCTAGGTAGTTATTCTACAACAACAGGTGTATGGACAATAGGAAGTCTACCAAATGCATCAACTACAACTCTAACAATAACTGCTACAGTAAAAAATGGAAATGAAGGGGTAACAATACCGAATTCAGCTGTTATTTCTGGTGGTCAGTCTGATCCAAATTCAAATAACAATACATCTACAGTAAATGTGAACGTAAATGTACCACCTTGTACAACATGTGGCGGTGGCGGTGGAGGAGGAGGTGGAAACGGACCGATAGTTGGCTCATATGGTAATGGACCAATTATTCCTCAAGTCGCTGGTGAAACAGAAGTAAAGGCATGTTACTATCTATACGATTATCTAAGAAAAGATTTCAACAATAATCCAGTAGAAGTTACAAAACTTCAGGTATTCCTACGAGATCTAGAAGGTTTCAAGGATGTGATGATTACAGGTAAATATGATGATCAAACTATTGTTGCTCTTAATGCTTTCCAGTGGAGATATAAAGATGATATTCTAACTCCATGGGGACACACAGCTCCAACAAGTTATACATATATACTTACAAAGAAAAAAGTTAATGAGATATATTGTAAGACGGCGTTTCCAGTAAATGCACAGCAACAAGAGGAGATTGATAACTATAGAAACTTTCTATTGAGTTTGAGAAATGCTGGAATTACAATTCCTGCACAGATAGAAAATCCAAATTCAAATGAGACACCAACATCAACACCTGCAATTATTGATGTGGTTGGAACAAACATAAATCCTTCTTCTACTACTACAAAACCTTCAGATTTGACTACACTAGCTGGAGTTTCATCAACGACTGAAAGAATAACAGATGGACTGACCGCAACAGTTCTCCTTGCAGGAAAGAAATTTGCGAATGCTGCGGCCGCTTTCTTTGCATGGCCATTTAAAAATCTATCTAATAGAACAAATCAATGCGTTAGGGGATTAGAAGTCCTAGGATGGATAAACTTAATATTGGTAATACTAATTATAATCGTATCTTACTTCTGGTATAGAGAGTACAAAAGTAACAAGATTATTGAGGACATAAATAAAGAAATAGACTTAAATTAAATATTAAAAACAGAAAGGACTCACATTATGTGAGTCCTTTCTGTTTTTTGTGCTTCTTTTAAATATTATAACACAAACTATTTTATTATTCAAACTTTAAATTACCATTAGCAATAATTTTATGTTCGGACCTTAATATTTCTGGATATAAACAAATATTTATGTATGCTGCTGCAGCCATCATAAGTGAGTTATCTGTTGCTAGATTTCTTTCTGGAGTTTTAATAATAAGACCATTAAATATATTTTCAAAGTTGTTAAAAACATCTCTAATTTTTTTATTTGCAATAACACCACCGCCAATTATTAATGTTTTAGTACTGTAATCTTCTAGAGCCTTTTCAGTTTTGCTTTTTAAAACGTCAATAACTGCATCTTCAAATTCTCTGGCTAGGTCGGATTTATCATCTTCATTCATATTTTCAAAACTGCCAGAAAAATTGTCTCTAATATAGTAAAGTACAGCAGTCTTTAGACCCGAAAAAGAAAAGTTTAGATTATTTGAGTTTATCATTGGTCTCGGTAGTTTTGCTTTATGTTCTAAATTTAATTCTCTAGCTTTTTCTGCTAATTTTGATATTTCTGGACCACCAGGATATGGAAGACCAAGTAATCTTGCCACTTTATCAAAAGCCTCTCCAACTGCATCATCAACTGTTTGGCCAATGACTTTATAATTTCCCCATGATTCTATTTTTACTATTTCTGTATGTCCACCGGATATAAGAACTGCTAACGCCGGAAATTTAATTTCACGCTTATCGTTGTTTTCTACCAAAACAGAAGCTATGTGTCCTTCCATATGATTAACACCAATAACTGGTATATTCCATAATTTGCCTAGAGCAGTAGCAAAACTTATTCCTACCCACAATGCAGGTTCGAGACCCGGGCCTGAAGTAACTGAGATAACATCAATATCTGGTTTCTCAATATTTTCAAATGATTTTTTTAATAAAGGATATAACCCCTCTTCTCTGATTAGTATTTTTTCAATTTTTGACCAAAGATCACTAGTGTAATTATTTGTGTCAGAGTTTAGTAGGCCAGCATCATTTAGGCTTTTTAGAAGTAGTGGTGTTAAATTTTTCGCATGCTCTCTTTTTGCCAACATAGGGTAGACCCCTCCGTACTCTTTATGTAGTGCTATTTGGGAGTATAGGGCGTTTCCAAGCGTAATAAAAGAAGGGGAGTCTAAGCCTCCACTTGCTTCTACAATACTAATAGCTGTCTCATCGCATGATGTTTCTATAGATAGTATTTTCATAAACAAAAAAGTGAATTTTGTGACCTTACCGGGAATCGAACCCGGATTGCAGCCTTGAAAAGGCCGCGTCCTAACCGTTAGACGATAAGGCCGAAAGCACTGCAAAACTATAGCATTTTTTGTAAAAAAAGCAAAAATATGATAGTTTTTATGAGTGCAAAATAGCGCGGTTAGCTCAGTTGGTAGAGCATCTCATTGACGTTGAGAGGGTCAGAGGTTCGAGTCCTCTATCGCGCACATTACATTTTACAAAATAGTATTTTAATTTATAATCCCAATAAGAGGTGGCCGAATGATCGAGAAAGGGTTTCGGCTCGCAATGTGCGAGTGTGGAACGAAAATCAAGTTTCCGGTAAAGAGGGAAAACTACGGAAATACTTTGAATGTCAGGTGCCCGAGTTGCCGTACAGTTTCAAAAGTTACTATCCCAGTGCCTGCTGTAACTCCAGTAGGTCCAACTGCAAATACAACTCCAAATGAGTCACAAGTGAGTGATTTCCTGAAAGATTTCTTTGCAGGAAAAGGTAAGGGTTTTGGAGATATTTTTTAAGAGCTAATACAGTAATATAAATCGCCACCTTGAGTGGCGATTTCGTTTATCTACTTTGTGCGTAGAGTAACATATATATCTTCAAGTGCTTTTACAGCATCACCTGAGGCAATATTGTTTTGATGGTAGAGACCATCTGTACAGTCTCCAGCAGCCCAAATGCCTTGTACCTCAGTCTGTTGGTTTCTAGGATTAACAGGAATTTGTCCTATTTGATTTAGATTTATAATATTTTTTGCAAAATCAGTTGTTGGTATAAGTCCGATTTCTACGAAAACTGCTGGTGTCTGTATTTCATGAATTTCATTTGTATTTGAATCCTCATATACAATTGATGAAACAAATTTATCACCCTTTATTTCTTTTGGAATTGCATTTGTAATAATTTTGAAATGAGAATTCTCTTTAAGCTTGTTTACTGTAATTTCATCTGCTTTAAATTTTTCAGATCTATTTAAAAGAGTCACGCTTTTGCAATAAGCAAGTAGTTGAGCAGATGTTTCAAAAGCCGCATTTCCACCTCCAATCACAACAACATCTTGCCCAGAAAAGAGAGGCCCATCACACGATGCACAGTATGTAAGGCCCTTGTTGTCGTATATGTCAGCACCTGGAACCTCTAGCTTCCTTCTTGTGCTTCCTGTTGCAATCAATATCGTCTTTCCAGAATATTCTCCAGAGTCGCTTGTGACAATAAAACTGTCAGAATCTTTTTTAATATCTTTTACATATTCTCCTTCTTTTACTTCAACTGAGTCTCCAGCATATGCTAGTAGATGATTTTTTAAATCCT
>CAZKGG010000058.1:0-3862 GCA_964552385.1 uncultured Candidatus Saccharibacteria bacterium | reverse complement strand
AATATCTTCCCTTTTTACCTGCTTATTAAACAACCAAGGGTTTCCAAAAATAGCACGCCCAAGCATTACACCATCACATCCAGTCTCCATAACTTTTCTTTCTGCATCAACCAAATCGGTTACATCTCCATTTCCAAAAATAAGTGTTTCACTCTTATTTCCATTTGAGTCAACAAAACTATCTCTTATTTCTACTGCGCGCTTAACATGCTCCCATCTAGCAGGAACAAGAGACATTTCTTTTCTAGTTCTGGCATGGACAGTAACAACGGCTGGATTAGTTTCTAAAATTGCTGGTAACCATGTTTCTAATTCATTTTTGTTATAACCAATTCTAGTTTTAACACTGACTGGAATATTTTTTCCGTTTTTCGAAGCACCTTTCTTTGCAGCTAAAATTATCTCCTGAGCAAGTTTTGGATTCTTTATGAGCCCAGCACCAGCACCTTGCTTTTCAATACTTTTATCTGGACATCCCATATTTATATCAATACCATCAAAACCTAGGTCAACAGCCAACTCTGCTGCTTTCTCCATCATATCTGGCTTACTAGTAAAAAACTGTGCGACAATAGGTCGCTCTTCCTCCGTAAAAGACAAATCTTTTATTAAAGCATCATAACCACCTAAAAATAATCCGTCAGCAGAAACAAACTCAGTCCAAGTTACATCTGGTTTTCCGTACTTTGCAACAATACTTCTAAAAGCTGGATCTGTTACATCCGCCATAGGAGCTAGGACCATTATCCCGCTTTTGTTTTTCTTTTTTAATTCTTGCCAGAAATTCATCCCGTTTGAGATAGGAAACCTTAGTTTCCGTAATTTAAAATCTAATTATTAATAAAATTTATACATAGTCATAATACATTAAAAATACAAATTAACTATATGATCTCTTACGGGATTCATAATAAATTTAAAAATAATGATGCCAAAGTTACAGGGCCTACCCCTCCAGGCACCGGAGTAAACAAAGAGGCTTTTTCAGAACATTTTGGATCCACATCACCAACCATTTTACCTTCTTGCTCGCTAGTACCAGCGTCTATGATAACCACACCATCTTTTATCATCTCAGGTTTTATCATACCTGGTGAACCTACGCCAGTTATGATGATATCCGCACCAGTGATTAAAGCTTTAGAAATTATAGGGTCAGTATTTTTATCTATAACATCAAAATGAATATTATTTGAATGCAACATTGAACAAACAGGTTCTCCAACTAACCTGCCACTACCAATAACTAGGACATCCTTGTCTAACATTGAAATACTATAAAAATTTAGTATTTCAGACACGGCTCGTGCAACAGGCGGAACTTTATCAAGCAAATTATTCTTATAAAGTTCCTTTGCTCTATCACTCAAAACATCTATATCGTATTCTACTGGGATTAGATTTAATACATCTTGTGTGGGCAATGTATCTGGTAAAGGAAGCTGAATAACAACTCCTCCAATATTTTCTTTTACCAAACTTTCAATTTTGTTTTTTACCTGCTCAAAAGTTGAACTTGAACCTAAATCGATAATCCTAGTTTTTATTCCAAGAGATTCTGCTAATTTAGTTTTCATTCTTACGTATTGATTACCAACTGAGTTTCCACCAATAACAACAAAACAGATGTCTCCAATCTGTTTATTACCAATTTCTTCAGATATTTTTTTTATTAGCCTTGAAGCTACAATTTTCCCATCAACTATCATCTATTCTGTCTTAAGCTTATAAAACAACTTATTACCATATCTAAGATCGATATACTGTATAGGTAAATCAGAATTTGTGCTAGTTGAGAGAGATGGTGTTCTCAACAATGATTCTAAATTTTTTGCTGTTTCTTTCAAAGGTTTTTTCATATCAAAATATATTTCTCCGCCACCAGATATTACCAAAGTATAATCACCTCCTCCTTTTGAAACTAAATAACGAGGATGTAATGAAAAATTTTTAATTGTTGAAATAAAATCAGTAATTTCTTCAAATTCAGTCGAGGATGATATATAAAAACTTCCAACAGGCGATGTAGTCCCTATTTCGCCATAATATTTAAAGTATGCATCCCCAGAAAAGTAAGGCGCCTCAGAAAAGATAGTGCTGTTTTGATCTATAAAATAACAAGTCTGTTCACTAATCACTGAAACCTCATCTACATTATCTGTTGTAGTACTAATTTTTGATATTTCATTCTTAGTTTTATTTGGGGTACTATCGCACCATATAGCAAAAGGCTTTCTCTCTTCGATGGTTACAACTAAAGTCCTAAAGCCATCCAGACCAACTTCAATGTTATCAATTCTCTTAAAATTTTGTTTCAAATACTCTTTAAGTTTATCTTTTGGATACCAGATACTAGTATTTTTTGGAAATAACCAAAAGTACGAACCACTCATATATTCAGTCGACTTTTTCAAAATATCTTCCTCGGTTACCAAGACACCACCTTTCAACTGGACTTTTGTTACTCTAATTTCTGGCCTGTGCGAAATATAAGATACAAAAGCTATCAAAATAACTATCGAGAAAAAGAATATGACATACTTTCTAATTCTTTGTTTTCTTTTTCTTCTTAGAAATTCTTCTCTAGATGGTAAAGTTGAATTATTTATTGGCATCTAATTTTTAGAGATTACCTCTTGGCCTCCCATGTACGGTCGTAAAACTTCTGGAATAGTTATTGACCCATCTGCATTCTGATAGTTTTCTATAAGCATTATAAGTGGTCGTCCTGAAAGTGCAGTATTATTTAGTGAGTGAACAAATTTTAGTTTTCCATCATCATCTCTATATCGTATATTTAGTCTTCGTGTTTGGAAATCATGAAAATATGAAGCTGAATGAGTCTCTCTGTATGTATTTTCAGATGGAAGCCAAGCCTCTATGTCGTATTTCTTCACCTGACCAAGACCCAAATCCCCTCCGCAGTTAACTACTATATGATATGGCAAACCTAGAGCCTGCATGAGCTCCTCTGCATTAGCTGTTAGTTCCTCATGGTGTTCAACAGACGTAGTGTGACTTGCTTCACACAAAACTACTTGCTCAAACTTGTAAAACTCATGAACACGTATCATTCCTCGAGTATCTTTTCCATGACTTCCAGCCTCTCTTCTATATGCTGGAGAAAATGCAAGAACTTTTACTGGTAAATCTTTTTTCTCAAGTATCTCATCCATGTAGTAACCCATAGTTGCAACTTCTGCTGTTCCAGAAAGAAAATCCCCATCTTGAGTTTTATACAGATCCTCTTCACCTTGTGGAAGATATCCTGTACCCATAAAAACTTCTCGCTTTACCAAAGACGGCACTATCATTGGAGTAAAATCCCCCTTCTTCAAAAAATGATCTTGAACAAACTGCCACAATGCAAACTGAAGTCTAGCTCCATCACCTTTCAAGAAATATCCTCTGAAACCTGCAACTTTTGTCCCTCTTTCTAGATCTAGCATTCCGAGATTTGTCATGAGCTCAACATGATCCTTTGGAGTAAAATCAAACTTTGGAATCTCTCCCCAAGTTTTTACTTCTTTATTTTCTTTGTCATCAGCACCTTCTGGAACTGACATATCAGGAATGTTTGGTACAGCAACCATCAGAACCTGCCAGTCATGCATGACAGTTTTCAACTCCTCCTCCTCCTTCTGAAGTTCCTCCTTCAAAGCTTTCATCTCTGCTATAACCTGAGACCTTTCTGCTGGATCTGTAATAGAAACTATTTTTTGACTCACCTCGTTTTGTTCAGCTCGTTTTTTATCAACAGACAAAATAAGTTCCTTTCGCCTATCATCTATTGTAAGTAGTGCGTCCACGTCAAAATCTATGTGCTTTTTCTTTGCCCCCATAGCCACAAGGTCCTTATTTT
>CAZKGG010000057.1:0-3909 GCA_964552385.1 uncultured Candidatus Saccharibacteria bacterium | reverse complement strand
ATATGAAGACACTGCGAGCATCCAGTGGTTTAAAGAAAAAATCAAGACTCTCCACCAATAAAGGGTTGACAGCTAAAAAGTCTCTAAAAGCTGGGGCTGGGCTTAAGACTAAAAAAAGAATGAAAAAGAAGTCTGATTTATTTATACGGGTTGATAAAGCAGATAAAATCTTTGGGCATTATATTAGGTTGCGAGACTCAGAGTTAGTTAATGACAAGTGGGTGGGGACTTGTATTGATTGTGATAAAGAGATAGTTAATAGATATTTTGATGGGGAGAAGTGGCGGTGGACTAAGAGCGGTAACGTAGGACACTTCTACTCTAGGGGTTATAGAGACCTCCGCTATGATGAGATTAATTGTAACTTGCAATCTAGCTATTGTAACGCTTGGAAGGACAAGGAGACCATGCAGAGAGGCTACAGGAAGGGCTTATTAAATAAGTATGGTAATTGTTTGCCTGAGTTAAAAAGACAGGCTGTAGCTAAAGGATATTTAGGTGTCGAGGAATTAGAAAAGATTACTAAAGACTATAAGGTGTGTCTTGACTTTTATTTGAAGGAAGAAGAAAATAAAGGTGTTCAATAGACGTTGAACAGTTCATCTCAACCCTTTCAGAAAAGCCCCCAACATAGCCCTCCAGCCTACGGGGGCTTTTTGATATTGACTTGCTGTGCTATAATGGGAGTACTATCTGTAGTAGTATTATTTTGAATATTCAAATTAGGTATCCCTTAGTCACTACAGATGGCTAGGGGATATTTAATTAAGAGAGGATAAAAATGAGCAAAAGAACACCTGCAACATCAGGTAGTGAATGGCTCTATCATTCTATGAATGCCTTTAATGGGTCAGGCTATGCCGACAAGTCTAGCCCAGAGAAGTATATAGAGAGTTACATATACTACAATGCGTGGAAAAAACGAGGAGAGGCTGTAGAACTAGTAAAAAGGTTTGGGGTAGAAGCAAATACTTTTGCCGAGAAATTGGTTGGGGCAAGAGAAGCGGGGCATGTACCCAGTAAAAAAAATATTGAAAAGTTTGAGGCTTTCAAAGATAGAGCTGGGTTATTACTATGAGAAATGGCTGGATAAAACTCTACATAAATGTATTAGACAATGACATTTGGAGACACGACAGAACTGCTTGGCATGTTTTTGAATATCTCCTGTTAGAAGCCTATTATGGTAAGCCACAAGGCACCGTGGTAACTAGTCGCTACAAGATAGCAAATGGGGTGTCTGGTAACAACAACACCATTTACAAGGCTCTAACTCGACTAAAAAAAGCCGAAATGGTAACTATAGTAGCAACTAACAAAAAGACGGTTATTAACATCTGTAATTGGAAGAAGTATCAGCTTAACGGTAACCAGTCTGGTAACAACAAAGTAACAACAAAGCAACAACAAAGTAACACTCTTAATAAGAATAAAGATATAAGAGTAAAGAATATAACTACGTTATATGGTAACCCAGATATTAACGAAATGTTTGAGTATTGGGCTACTAATACGGGTATCCCTATAGAATCTAGGGTTAAACAAAATCGCAACGCTTGTAGTAACTTGCTTAAGAAGTATGGTGTGGACAGCTTGAAGCGATTGGTGGATGGCGTGGTACAGGCTCAAGCGGATAAGTACGCTCCAAGAATCTCGGACTATTCGAGCCTACAATCTAAGTTAAACGACTTGTTGTTGTGGGGCAAAAAACAATCAACTAAAGTTAAAGGAGTGAAAATTAAATGATTATTAAACTGTTTGATAAGAAAGAGTTTTACGTTACAAAAGAGGGAGCGGAACAGGTTAAACAAGCAATAGAAGATGGAGCTGACCACATTGAAATTGGCAACGATTGGATTAGGTGTAGTGCTATAGCTACGATACTAGAGGGTGGCGAGCCGAAACCGAGTGATTTTATTGAGCTTACAGCAAGAGCTGAAATATCAGACGAAAACAGGGCTAAAGCCCGCAAAAGGATAGCTCAAATCAGAAAAGAACTTTTTGAGAAAAACAAGTCTTGATTTAAAAAAAACCTAGTGTATCGTAATAAGCACTCGTAAAAAAGGAGAGTAGAAAGAGCCACGGCTCGCACGTTATGATTTTAGAAATATTAGCTCTAAAAGAAATTAACAAACCGCCAGAAATACCCCAACCTAAACCAACAGTTACCGTCAAGGTTGAAAAGAAAAAAGAAACCAAACCAAAGAAAAGATATTACACAATTAAAAAGAACGACACTATAACCAAAGTGTCTAAGCGATTTAGAGTACCTGTAAGCAGGGTTATTTGTGCCAACAAGCAATTACACAACCCTGACCTTATAATGCCCTCAGAACGGCTGAGAATACCTCACAAGAAAGATAAATTGAAGTGTGCAAAGATTAAGCCTAGTGATACCAAACCAAACAAGCCCTTAGTTAATTCTGGGGGCTTTTCTAGTTCAGAGAATCTTTATGAATATCATCAGTGTACGTGGTATGCAAAGAGTCGTAGACCAGACCTTCCAAACAATTTAGGTAATGCCGATACATGGGTAGTTAATGCCTCTGCTCAAGGATTTGCTACTGGCTCAACCCCAAGAGCTGGTGCGGTAGGGCAACAAGGAATGCACGTTGTTTATATTGAGAGAGTAAAAGGCAATCAGGTATATTTAAGCGAACGTAACTATGATTATAATGGTTCGTATAGAGAACGCTGGGCTAACGCCAGTGATTTTTTGTATATCTATTAAATTATAAAAACCGCAGGTCAAGCGGTTAATTGTTAAACTTCTTCGTATATGTTCAATTCGGATATTGAAAGCAGTGCAGTATCTTCTTTGGGTTTTATGCCGTTAGCTTTCTTTAACTCGTCAAAATGCCAACTTATATCATTCCAGTATGAACCCTGATGATACAAATCTTGGATAACATCTTTAATTGCTTTTCTTTGTTCTGGGTCATTGGTGACCGCTTCTATGATTGTTAAAATACGACCTAGCATATATTTACGTTGGTTGTATATAGTGGTATTGACTCTTTCAGCCAATAAATCTAATTGTTTTTCTAACTTACTATCTACACGAGACATGACTAAACTCCTTACTTTTACTAAACTTGACCTGCGACTATTCAATTCTATCACTAATCTTCATACTTAACATACCCATCTAATCTAAACAGTTCTTGTTGGATTGCTTCCTCATACTCTTTTAAGCCTCTTAGAGCGGTCATAGCCTCATCTAAAGGTAAGTTTTCAACCCAAGAATAAAACTCCTCTGTAGCCTCTGCTGTGGCTTCTGATAGTTCAGGGCGTTCCATCATTCATTGCCTCAATTATATCCATAGGATTTTCTATGCCATCATCTTGTAAGTTTTGCACAAGTAAATCTTTCAAATCCTCATCTGCAAGGAGTTCCTGAAGTCTTGCCCACTGTTCATCGGCTATATTGGTTTGTTCTATCTGGTTTCGGGCTTCTCTCCCAGCATTTCTTCCTGCTTGTTTTGATTCATAATCTATAAATCTATCTACCCCAAACAATGCTACTGAACCTATAACACCAAACGCTAATATGTTTTTAGGTTTGAGCCATTCACTCATCAAATCCCCCAAACATCTCATCTGTTAAAAGTATTGACTGAGCCCTCAAATACCCCTCATGCTCACTTTCATACATAAAGTCTCTTTCGACTATAGGCAAGTCCCCCTCGCTTGAGAGTTTAAGTGCCTGTTCCTCATCTGTGTAGTAACAAACTAACCCAGCTTCATCGTCATAAATCTTAATAATATAAGCCCCAAGTTTAGGAAAGAAATCAATCCTATCGTATTTACCATTCACAGGGAATACGTCTGCATCACCGTTAGGGTGCCTAAGTGTTAGCTTAAAAAAGTCATCTGGTCTTACATACTCATTCATACTTCCCTCGCAAC
>CAZKGG010000056.1:760-4114 GCA_964552385.1 uncultured Candidatus Saccharibacteria bacterium | reverse complement strand
ATGATGACCTGGCAAATTGAGAAATTCTCTTTTGCAAAAAATTACATTGTCTTTTTTTTCCATAAATTAACGGGGCTTGAGTTTTAATACTCAAGCCAAACCGTCAACTTTCTAATAGATTTAATCATTTTTCTTTTTTAATATTTGATGACCCTTATCACTTATTATGTTGTGGGCTTCATTATCAAATATACTTAGTATATTTCTAATAGCCAAACTATTCCACATAATATTTAACAAATTTTTAATCATTACTTATCGTTCATTAAATAAGGTTACCAATCTTCATTAACCTTGTTCATGTTACTGATGAAGAATAAGTAACTTGGAGTGAATGGCTTGTGTGACAATGTCATACCAGCATCTTCAGGTGTTCTGTCACCCTTTGTTACGTTACATTTCATACAACATGTAACCAAGTTTGTCCATGAGTTTGGTCCACCCTTACTCTTTGGTAATACGTGGTCTAATGTTAATGAGTCTTTAGAACCACAATACACACATTTGTAACTATCCCTTCTATAGATGTTGAATCTAGAAAGTGTTATCTTCTTGTATGGGAAATAAACATACTTAGTTAACCTAATAACGGATGGTCTTTCATATTCCTTCCTTTCGGTTGGAATGCCTTTTCCGCTAGAAGAAACTATTTCAGCCTTCCCCTTATACACCAACCTGAATGCCCTCTTAAGAGGTGCAATCGTAAGCGGGGTGTAATCCGCGTTTAAAACTAATACCATTGGCCCTTTCATAATAAATATTTTTTTAATTAATCAAAAGACTCAACATTCATTCTTGTACTCTGGGAGGGAGTCGAACCCTCACGGTCTAAGACCAAAGGTTTTTAAGACCTTCATGTACTACCAATTTCATCACCAGAGCATGTCTATTCCAATTTATGAAATGTTTAATCTATTTGTACCCTCGGTGGGATTCGAACCCACAAAATTCAATTTTTGAGACTGACACGTATACCGTTCCGTCACGAAGGCGTTTTGGTGAGAATACTTCATACAGCGTTTACAGAGGGAATTGAACCCCCAAAGTCTGATTTTAAGTCAAATTGATATCCATTATCGATGTAACTGTATAATCCGCTTCACCTAGTACACAAGGAGAGACTCGAACTCTCACGTCTTACGACACTAGCTTCTTAGACTAGCGCGGCTACCATTACGCCACTTGTGCAAATATTTGTGGAGACGGTGGGATTCAAGCCCACTGGGATCGCGATTCCCTTTCAATATGCTCTCGGAATCCACCGATACCTCGGAATCGAACCGAGACAAGGTCTATCCCCATTTGAGCTGACACCCAGAGTTGAACTGGGATAACATCCTTACCAAAGATGTGTAATCACCCTTATACGATATCAGCTTATCTTAGTACCCCCGATGGGACTCGAACCCATAGCTTACGATTTTTAAGACCGTTGTGTTTACCGTTTCACCACGGAGGCATTTATTCTACAAAATTAATCAATTTTTATGTAATTTCCACCAATCACTATCAAAAAATTTTGATAAGAGTTCTTTGTCTACTTTACCTCTATGTGGATTTTTTTTCATTATTAAATCAACCACGTAAAGTGTTTCGTACATTTTAATCAACTTATTTTCAAGTTTTTCAAAATCTTCATCAGAAGCTATAGCCGAACCCACACCTTTAGTCACACCGACCCAAATACCATCTTCAAAAGTAAAATCTACTTCAACAGAACCAAATTTAGTTTCAATATTTTTTCTTATATTAATCATGTACCCTCGGTGGGATTCGAACCCACAAAACTTTGTTTCTAAGACAAAGACGTATACCGTTCCGTCACGAAGGTGTTTGAGGTCTCTATCAGAATCGAACTGATTTCTCAACTTTACGAAAGTCGTGCGTCACCTTTTACGCTTAGAGACCGTAAAGATAATGTTGGGATACCCGTCTCGTCCCAATCTTAACAGCTTAATCGTAGTTTTACGAGGCCTCGGCTGAGGGTGCTGTCTACCTTTAACCCAACCAATGTTGTCGACACATTAATTGGAATAGACCACTATCTTAGTAGTCCTGGTCAGAATCGAACTGACGACTTCTTGGATGTCGACCAAGTGCTCAACCATTAAGCTACAGGACTATTTAGTACCCCTAGGTGGAATCGAACCACCTCGACTTGGATGTAAACCAAGCAGACCACCATTATCTGCTAGGGGCGTTTAGTGGTGAAAGAGGGAATTGAACCCCCGACACTGTGCTCTTCAGGCACATGCTCTACCAACTGAGCTATTTCACCTGCTGACCCTCCCTTACGAGAAGGGGTGGATTGAATTCGGTAACTAAATGTTACCATCGGGTCTTCCACCAACCCCATTGAACTATCTAACACTTGTACTTCATATTAGAAGATTCCCATTAGTGCCGTCTAACGTAACACCTGTTAATTCATCTCTAGGTTTCTCTTATCATTCATTTGAGCTTCCACCCGGAATCGAACCGAGTTATCTAGTTTACAAGACTAGCACATCACCTTTTATGTTTTGGAAGCGATTATGTTTTTTCTACCTAATTTCCATCCATCGGGGATTAAATCTCCCTTATGAATTTTTTTATTCTCTTTTCCGTTAGTTATCCAACAAGTTCCAAATTGTGAGTTTCCACTTCCAGTTTGTTTTATTGAATTCTTTTCACCAATTTTCTTTTTACTTTCTTCTTTATGTTGTTTACCTAAAAAACTTTTATGTGTATAAATTTTATCTTCATGATATTTTTTTAATCTCAAGCCCCAAAGTTTAATTTTTGTTTCTCTATATTCTATATCGTTAGACCATTTATTTTTTAACCATTTATTAGTTCCTTCCAACATTTTTTTATGGTGTTCCTCATTTATTAATCCACCTTCACCACCACCTTTTATATTCATTGATAATGAGTCCTTTAATAATTCTTCATTAACCAACTCCTTTTCCCTCTCAATAAGAGAATTTCTGTTTGGTAAAAATTCCAAGATTTCAAACTTAAAATTTTCTTTTCCATATTTGTTTAAAGAACGTCTTAATCTTTTGCCAGACCCCATATAACCATCTTCAAGATTATCTGTGCTGTGCATTCCGATGTAATATTTTCCATTTTTAAGATTTGTGGTCTTATAAATGTAATGATACTTTTTTTCTTTTCTTGCCATAATTGTACTTTAATAATAAATATCATCAAAGTACAAAAATGACCCCAGGTATTCCCGACGGGTCTCGAACCCGCTTTCTCCGGGTTGAAAGCCCAGCGACGCGAACCACTTTGTCTTCAGGAACGTGGTTATTATTAGTAGTCTCGACAGGGATTGAACCTGTATCAAAAGTTTAGGAAACTTCTATT
>CAZKGG010000056.1:0-750 GCA_964552385.1 uncultured Candidatus Saccharibacteria bacterium | reverse complement strand
CTTTAATAATAAATATCATCAAAGTACAAAAATGACCCAGGTACCGTACGTGGGACTCGAACCCACCAAACCATCCTTATGAGAGATAGTTGTACACCTGTACCTACGGCTTGTTGTGTGACCTGTGAGAATCGAACTCTACTCCTCTAATTTTTCAGACTAGCGCTTCTACCAAGTTAGCTTAGGCCACAAATTTATGTGTCTTTCCACATCTGTCATTTTTAGTTATCCCGGCTGGGATCGAACCAGCGAACTCCAAGTTCAAAGCTTGGTGACTCTGCCAACGTCGTCTACGGGACAATATCAGTTTTCGGGAATGGATTCGAACCACTGTTATCTGAGTCAAAGTCAGATGTCCTGCCGCTAGACGACCCGAAAGTGTTTCACAGTAAATTTCTAATCTCCTCTGTCGATAACCCTTTTTCATGTAATTCAATAATTTTATTAATATACTCGTTAGTTAATTTGAATTCTCTATTTTCCATATTCTCTTTAATAGTAACAACCCTCAAATTAGATAAATTATTATTTTTTGTATTTCTATCTATGTGATCGACATGTTTACCTACTTTCACCTCTAAAAAGGCTTTAGCTATTAACCTATGTACTTCAAATGTTTTATTTTTCTTTTCTATTTGTATGTCGGTAATGTAATACCCATATCTATTTAATCTTTGCTTTAATATTCTACCTGTTTTAATGTTCCGTATTTGGCCACCTTCTGAAGATGCTTCATACATTAAATTTTCT
>CAZKGG010000055.1:3831-4134 GCA_964552385.1 uncultured Candidatus Saccharibacteria bacterium | reverse complement strand
CAAAACTAAAACATTTGGAAATTCCTTTTTGAGTTTAAAAATAGGCATACCTCGTTTTATACCTAGAGCTTTTGCTTCATACGAAAGAGCAGAGACTATTCCACGTTCCTCGCCAGTTACAACAGGAAGACCTTTCAGTTTTGGATTCTTTGCAACTTCACAAGCAACAAAAAAGGCGTCACCATCCATATGTAAAATAACTTTTTCTTTCTTCATCACCCATATATTATAAGTGAACCATAGTTCACTATGCAAACACAAACTCAAGTTTAGCAAAAATATCAAATTTGGGTCTTATTTTAA
>CAZKGG010000055.1:0-3804 GCA_964552385.1 uncultured Candidatus Saccharibacteria bacterium | reverse complement strand
CCATATTTCACTTGACTTTTATACTAAATGTGTGTTATAATTGTAGCGGGTAAGATCTTTCAAATAACCCATAAAGGAGTGTGAAGTGTACGAAAATGTGATGACAATGGTGCGCGCGGGAGGCAAATCAATCGCCTTCTCGTGGAAACACGGCAGGGTGTTGTTTGTAACTCGCCTACTGCTGTCAGTCGCTCTCTCAGTACTTTCGTATGGTTCGATCTATACTAGCGGACTTATCCTGAACAAGGTTCAGTTCGCAGTCACGAACCACATGACTGGGGACCCCATCATCGTGTTATACACGAGTGGGATTCTGACTGCTGTTCTACTCTTCTTCGTTGTTATTTTGGCGACAAGATACCTGAACAGCTATGCAGGTCTCATAAAAGGGACACTGACGCAGGCATTGCGTTTCGCTAACCAACGCGAGACTCAAGAGCATCGAGCAACACTCGACATCGCCCGCATCAGGAGCAAGGAGTACGACGATCTGGAACATCAGATCAACGACTTGCCCAATAATTGGAACAGCAGGATTAGCTTTTCCGAAGAGATTTTCGGACTACTATCAACGGTGGTCCAGTTCATCACTTTCGGAACTAGCCTCCTCTGGTACAACAAATGGTATTTTGTTGTAATTCTTCTCACTAGTTTACCAATGATCGTTGTCGAATTCGGCATCGTGAACAACTGGTGGAAACTATCTGAAGAAATGCGACCGCAAAACAAAAAGCGAAACATGCTATCAAAGCCGTACCATGGCTACACCATGTTCACTCAGGCACAGATGTTCAACCAACTGCCGACACTGCGCAAGCAGATCGACATTATGGTGAGCGATGTGATGCGTGTTTACGACGACACTCGGAGATCTATTTTCAGGAAGAGGTTTTTCACAAACACTCTTACTGTAATCGGTCTCAGTCTAGTCATCCTTCACTACACCTACAAGATTATTTCAGTAGGTGGTGGCATCGGAACACTGATGATCGTCATCGGTACTGCACGTAGTTTTCAGGGAGCCATCGAATACATCGTTAACTTGGTTGCAGACCAATGGACTACATCAAAAGGTGTCATGCTAATCGAGGACAAGTTTTTTGGCCTCAAGCCATCACTTGTCACCGAATACCCCGTTGTCCTTCCAAAGGACATCACGCCTGAAATCGTGTTTGATAATGTTGGGTTCACCTATCCAGGAAGCGACAAGCCTGTGCTGTCTGGTGTGAGCTTTACAATCAAGCCCGGTTCAAAGGTGGCCATTGTTGGACCTTCTGGAAATGGAAAGTCTACACTGCTTGCCCTTCTCATGCGTATCTACGATGCGACGTTGGGCAAGATCACTGTAAACGGTATCAACCTCAAAAACGTTACACCGTCTAACTGGAGAGAAATCGTCTCGTGTCTGACTCAAGAGTACGCTGTATTCGAGAGAAAGATCGGAGAAGAAATCGCTTCGTCACGACTCGACGAGCCCATCGACTGCTCGAGACTCGAAGAGTCGATCAAGTTCGCGAGTTTCAGTGATGTTGTCGATAACGACCCAAACGGGCTCGACTCGCAAATCGGTGTTGAGTTTGGTGGCAGGGACTTCTCTGGTGGTGAAAAGCAACGTCTGGCATTGGCCAGAGTTCACTATCGTGGAACCCCCGTTCTCATTCTCGACGAGCCCGACTCGAGACTCGATCCCGTGAACGCAGAAATCGTAATGAACAATCTCCTGTCTATCAAAGACATGACATTGGTCATCATCACACACCATGTTGGCCGCGCCGAAAAATGCGACCACATCATTGTTATGGGCAAAGGTACTGTCGCAGAACAAGGTACACATGAAGAGCTTCTTGCTCTGAATGGTGAGTACAAAAAGCTCTGTGACAAAAACCGAGAAAACCATCTAGGAGTTCGCTCCTAGCATACCGACCGCATTGTCTCCCCAGGGAGGCAGTGCGGTTTTATTATACTTTGACTTTTTATTGAAAATAGGTTATAAAAGGAAACGAGGAGTTCTTTAGACCGATGACGCAGCATCTCAACAACGACCGAGCCAAGACCCATGCCCTTCGTTACGGAACGAATGGCAACTGTAATCACCTTCAGACTGTGAACGATGTCGCCAAGGCGAAAGGAGGAGTGATTCTCGAGGACGGAAAGTTGAAGTGCCTCGATTGTGTTCCTGACCAGGAACTCGTCGAAGTAGCATAAAAGAGTTCGGCGAGCCACGTGCGTTTGGGCCTGTAATACAGGGCCTGAACGCACTTTTTTATTACTTAAATTTTCTAATATCCTGAGAGTAACTAGGAACATCACCTGCTTTTTCCGAAGCTTCGTTGATATTGTATTTCACTCTAGCTTGCTCTATTGGCAGATCAGTATCTAGTAACCCATGTTTTAGGGCGAGCTCATCTGCAGAAGCTGTGAGCCACAACTGCCATGAAAATGGTGAAATACGACTAGGAGTTATATTGTTAACATGCTTTGCAATACTAGAAGTACAGTTTGAAAATAGAGTGTTATACCAAGCAGGTTTCGTTGTAACTAACTCATTCATAGTCTTTAACATATCAACTAATAGCAACCTTGCATTATTTGGATCTTGGAGTTTAACAGGATAAACATAAACTTTATCCTTTCGGAGATTTGCTCGAAGCAAAATAACATCTCGCTCATCCGCTGCAATGTATACGAGAGGATAAGTTCTAAATGCACCCTTCCATATACTATATATTTGATCTTTTGTTTTTCTAGCCTCAATACTTATTGCTAAAAAATCACCATTTTTAAATTCAAAAGAAACAAAAGTATGCCCTGCGACTTTGTTTTCATTGAAAGGTTCAGTAACATACCAAACTTTCTTTATTTCTCGTAGATCATATTTTCGATCGTAGTATGCTGGGTGCATATCAGCCTCAGTTGGTCCGTATCTATAGTTTCTAACATTTCTAACGGTTACAAAATCTCCATCGAACTCTGCACTAGATATAATATTTAAATGTTCCTTCCAATCCCCCTCCAGTGGAACTTTTTTAGTATATTGCCAGATAAAAACTACAACAAAAATACATAGGAGTGTCAGAAAAAATCTTTTTAAATATTTTTTAAATTTCTGCATTATTTTTTCTTTAATATTTCTATTTCCTCCAAAACTTTTTTCAAAACATTTTCTATACTTTCTAGTTTTGCTGTGTCTCCTCTATCTATATCTTCTTCTGCATCAACTTCTTTTTCTATCTCATCCACATCCTCTTGGATTTCGTCCACATCTTGCTGAATCTCATCAACATCGACTTGGATCTCGTCAACGTCATGCTGGATTTCCTCAATATCCTCTGAGATTTCCTCCACTTCACCAGCAATACCCTCAATATCTTCTTCCACCTCCTCCAAACTCTCTGTGTTTTGATTTACAGTCATTTGAATAAATATTGAAAGATAAATAGCCTCGAGAGAAACTACAGTAGTAAGTATGAGCAAAACTGTATCAGTTTTTACCCCAAAGAAAGCCAAAGAAAACATAGCAACAAAAAACAGTGTGTGAATCACAACAGATGTTCTAGAACCTACCCATTTTGTAAAATTCCTCTCCCAACTCATTATTTTTTCTTATTAGTTTTTATTTTAACTGAATTCTCCTTATACCTGAACTTGATAATCTTGCAGCCTCAAGGTTTTTAACCCGTCTTGGCCTCATCAGGTTCTATCTTAGAGCCAAGATGAATGAAGAGCTTGCAACCCTTGCAGAGCACTTCAAACAGAGTGAACAGAACAAAGCCACGCATCAGCGCCTTTCAAAGCGCCTGAATG
>CAZKGG010000054.1:0-4162 GCA_964552385.1 uncultured Candidatus Saccharibacteria bacterium | reverse complement strand
TTAAGGCAGGCAAGAAATCAAACTCTAACTTCAAAAAATTCTGCATCATACGGTGTACATTTCACCGCTCCTAAAGTAACTATTTTTACTGGACCAACATATTCTGCAGGAGCAAGTGATAATCAAGATTTTGCACTTAGCTCAACAGACACTATTTTGACTATCAGTTTAAATGGAGGTGGTAGTGATGTTGTTTTTAATAGACTGACAGGGGAAACATCACAAAATGGTACAGTTGTGATTTCATCCCCTGGAATTCCAGAAACAAAAACTGTTACAATATATAAAACAGGTTTGGTTGTCTCACAATAAAATGAAAAATAAAAAAGGCATGGCCTTGGTTGAAATCATAATAGGATCAGCAATCATTTCAGCAGGAATACTTGCCGCAATTACTTCTTATAATGTTTATGTTGATTATGCACTATCAAATAATAAAAATATCCAAGCATCATATTTATTAGAAGAAGGTTTAGAAGTTTTTACACTTTTTAGAAACAATGGCTGGAATGCAAATATTTCTGGATTAAGTACAACTACAACTTATTATATTGCATACAGTGGATCAACTTGGGCAACAACAACAACCCCACAATATGTTGATGGTGTATTTTTGAGAAGTATCACAATATCTGATGTAAAGAGAGATGGAACTGATGTTATAAGTTCATCTGGTACTTATGATCCAAATACAAAGAAAGTAACTTCTACAGTTGAGTATTCTCAAGGTCACGCAACAACAACTAAATCTATTTCAACATATATAACAAACATATATGCAAATTAAAATTAATAAAAAAGGTTATACATTAGTAGAAATGGTTATATACGTTTCTGTAATGTCTATTGTAACTTTACTAATAGTTAACACAGTTCTAACGTTTTCAAAATCATACAAAGAAATAAATGCTTTAAGAATTGTCGATGGTTCAGCAATAGATTCTATGGAGAGAATATCGAGGGAGGTGAGGGGTTCTGTGAGTGTAGATACTGTAAATAGCACCCTTGGTTCGAATCCTGGAGTTTTGACACTCATACAGAGTTCTGGATCTCAGTCGACAACAACTAAATTTTACGTGGAGAGTGGAACACTAAAGGTAGATGTTAATGGTGTATATTCAGGGCCATTAACGGGTACCGGTATTGTTGTAGACAGTTTAGTTTTCTCAAAAATAGATAGCAATGTAACAAGTGCTATAAAGATAGATATGACTATTACAGGTACATATGCTTTGACTTCGAAAACAAAAATTTATCACACAACTGTTTTATTAAAAACATTTTAATCAAAATGAAAAAAAATATTAATCAAATGAGAGGAGATAGAGGTGCGGCGATGCTAATTGCTGTAATATTTTTTCTTTTTGCAACAATGACTATTATTTTAGGGGTTGCCAGTCCAATTTTAAAACAAGCAGCAGTTTCAAAAAACATAATTACATCAAAGGGTAGTTACTATCTTGCACAAGGTTCAACCGAAGATATCTTGTATCGATTAAAAAACTCAAAACAAGTAGCAGGTACAGAAGTAATGTCTCTAAACGGCGGAACTGTTTCAACAAGTATAACCGATACAGGAACAGGAAAAAAACTTATATCTGATGCGTCTATATCTAGTTTAAATAGAAAAGTTCAAACAATAGTTACATTTGGTACGGGAGTAGCATTTTTCTATGGAGTTCAATCTGGTCAGGGCGGTTTTGATCTACAGAACAGCTCGTCCATTATCGGTAACGTTTATTCTGCAGGTCCTATCACAGGTTCTGGTAATTTGATATATGGAGATGTTGTTTCGTCTGGTCCTACTGGTTTAATAAACGGTATTCATGCAACAGGCACCGCTTATGCTCATACTATACAGAATTCTACTATTGATAAAGATGCTCACTATACAACAAAAACAAGCACAACTGTTGGAGGAGTATCTTATCCTGGGAGTTCTGATTTGCCAGATGCACCATTACCAATTTCTGATGCTCAGATTTCAACTTGGGAATCTGATGCTGCAGCTGGAGGAACAGTTACATGTTCCGGAGGTACTTACAATATAAGCTCAAGTAGGTCTATTGGTCCAATCAAAGTTCCATGTGATTTAAATATTAGCGGAAACACAACAGTTAGCTTAACAGGTGCTGTATGGGTTACGGGAAATATAACAATACAAAATAACTCTATAATTAAAGTTTCTTCATCACTTGGTAATAAAAGTGTTGTTATGATTGCGGATAATCCATCAAATAGAAATTCTAGTAGTCAGATTTCTTTGCAAAACAGTAGTTCATTTCAAAACTCGGGAACAGCTGGATCATTTGTACTTATGATTGCAATGAATAATAGTGGTGAGAATGGTGGGGGTAATTCTGCTATACAAAATTCAAACTCTGCAGGAGGAGCAGTTATTCTATATGCTCCACATGGACTCATTACTCTTCAAAACAGTATAAACGTAAAGGAAGTTACGGCATATAGAATAACATTGCAAAATTCTGCTCAAGTAAGATATGACACAGGTTTACCTAGCTCGCTGTTTAATAGTGGGCCGGGAGGGGGGTATGATATCACTGACTGGCGCGAAATATAACAAACTTCCAAATCTGGCGCATTTCGTTGTTGGAAAGATAAAAAAACTCCTCACCTTACCACCAAGTAAGGCTCGTCGATTTTTCACCTTTCCTCCTAGAACTGCATCCATATTTGGAAGTTTGTTATTTTCATATATTTCAGTTACACCTTAAGCAATTAAATCTGATATAATCGGAGTATGAAAAAAGTAAAGAAACTGGTTGTTGGCAACTGGAAGATGAATCCAGTTAGTCTTGAGGAGGCTAGAAAGATTGTTGGAGGAGTTAAAAGAGCTATAAAAAATTATAGAAAAACAGATGTAGTTTTCTGTCCTCCTTTTGTTTACCTTTCACCAATTGGAAATTTGATGAAAGGTAACTTATTTTTAGGAGCGCAAAATGCTAACAGTGAGACTGCTGGTCCATACACTGGTGAGGTGGGTCATATGCAACTTCCACAATTTGGAGTTAAGTATGTGATAGTTGGACACTCAGAGAGAAGAAAGATGGGTGAAACTGATGAAGTAATTAATAAAAAAGTTCAGTCTGTGGTTTCTTTAGGAGTTACTGCAATAGTGTGTGTAGGAGAGTCTCAAAGAGATTCAAACGGTGAATATCTAGATTTTATTAAACAGCAAATACAAAAGGCGTTAAAAGATGTTCCAAAGAAATCATTTGGAAATATAGTCATTGCATACGAACCTATTTGGGCTATTGGTGCAAAAGAGTCTATGTCACCGAGAGATTTGCATGAAATGTCTATTTTTATAAAAAAAGTTTTGAAAGACACATACAGTATCGTTGGTGATGATGTGAGAATAATATACGGTGGCTCAGTAGATAGAGTAAATGCTGGTGTACTAGTAAAGGAAGGAAATGTTTCGGGCCTTTTAGTTGGAAGACAAAGTTTAGATTCAAAAGATTTTGTTGAAATTATAAAAATAGTTGATTCACAATAATTATCCAAGTATGAAATATATTGATGAATTAAAGGGTGATGATCTGAAAGGTAAGTATGTTCTACTCCGGCTTGATTTGAATGTTCCAATAGTCGACGGCCAAGTCGCAAATGCTTATAGAATAGAGAGAGCTATTCCTACTATAGATTATTTACGAGAGAATGAAGCGAAAATAATTATTATTGCCCATACAGAAAGCGAGGGAAATATGTCACTTTTACCAGTGGCACAGTATTTAAATGGATTTTATAAAGTGGACTTTTGCCAGACTTATTTTAATGCTATAGCAATAGATATGGTAGCTAAGCTAGAAGACAAAGGCATTTTACTTTTTGAGAATCTTCGAATGAATGCAGAGGAAAAAGAAAACGACAAGGATTTTGCAAAAAAACTTTCTCAAATGGCAGAGATATATGTGGACGATGCCTTTGGTGCAATGCATAGGAAGCACGCTTCTATAGTTGGAGTACCTGAGTTTCTTCCTCACTATGGAGGACTACTTTTGAAGCAAGAGATAGAAAATCTTTCAAAAGCTTTTGATCCAAAGAGACCATTTCTTTTTATGCTAGGTGGAGCAAAGTTTGATACAAAATTGCCTCTTATTAAAAAATATCTAGATAGATCGGACTATGTTTTTGTCGG
>CAZKGG010000053.1:0-4273 GCA_964552385.1 uncultured Candidatus Saccharibacteria bacterium | reverse complement strand
ACTATTGTTTAAAGCAGAAACACTTTGGTTTATTAGATTTAAGTAGTTTGCTAGAACAACATCTTTTTTCTCCATATATGATTCCAAGAGGTAAGGTTCAATATCAAACTGAAATGCTCTAAATTTATTAGTATGGAATTTATTAAAGGTTATTGCATAGTTTAGTGTGGCAAAAGCTTTGTATGTGTGTCCGTCTTCTGCCCAGTTTCTCCACCCAGCTTCTGCGTCTACTGTAATATTGTGTTTATTGGCTTCAAGTATAAAATCTTCAATAGTTTTATCAAACACCATTTTTTTATCATATTTTTCTTTTCCATCTGGCATTATGTATATATCTAGGTATGAATCAACAGATAAGTAAATATTTTTAATCCCATTTTTAACTGCAGAAGATATTATTTTGTCTCTATACTCTGGTGTAATCTGTAGTACAGGTGTCCATAGCCAAGTTCCGTTTTCTGGGCTACTTTCTACTTTGGGTTTAGTGTCTTTTCTGAGTGAGCTGATTGCACTTGCTAATAGTGTGCTTTTATCAAATATAGCAATATTTCTATATTTAGGGTCTGAGACTTTTGCACTATCTCCTATGTGGTTATCAGAGTATTGAGTAGGAAGCACCATTTTTCTGGTTTCGGTTGATAAAATCTTACCCCTACCTTGATTCTCGTATTTATATAAACCAAATATAAAAAAAACTAAGACTAGAGCAAAAAATGTCATCGCAATTTCTTTGTGTTTAATGATTATTTTTTTGTTCGAGATCCTTTTTGCCATTTTAGTTCTTTTTTATCATCCACTTTTTTATATCTTCAAATGTACCACCAACTTTTTTGTTAGGATTAAATATGCCACTTGGGTCAAAGATGTTCTTGGTATCCTTAAATAGATTATTTATATTTTCTCCAAACTGCTTTAGAAGATATGGAGTTCTTATTATTCCGTCATTGTGTTCGGCAGAATTTGAGCCTTTATACTCTTTTACAATACTGTAAACTTTTTCTGATAATTCTAGAATTGTGTCAGAGGTAAAAGGTGAGTCTAGGTCCATAAGTGGAATTATGTGGAAATTTCCATTTCCCAAGTGACCTTGTACTGTATAGTCTAGTTTGTATTCATCAAGCAAAGCTTTGATTCTTGGAAGGAATTTTGGAAGGTATTCTGGTTTAACAATGAGGTCATCAATAAAAGGGGCAGTCCTTTTTCCGTGCACGTGTTTTCTGAGGAGGTTGAAACTTTCGTGTCTAATATCCCAATATTTTTCAGCTTCACCACTATTTTTTGCAATATGCATTTTAAAGTGGAAGTCTGTAAGATGATCTCTTACTTCAGTTAGTTTTGCTATAACCTCTGCTTCTGTATTACCTGTGAACTCAATCATTAAAATAAGTTTTGGAACTCCGCCTGATAGAACCATAAATGTCTCAGGTATAAATTGAAACCCCAGTCTCAAAGCCCCCCAGAATCCTAGCTGTTTAAAGAAATCAAAGAAGAATCTGACAGCTAATATCATGCTTTTATCATCATAGGTTTCTAGACTCTCAGGTTTATATGGGAGAATCCTTGTTACTAGTTCACTAACTTTTTCAAGAGATGGTAGAAATACAACAAGTAGGTTTGAGTACTTTGCTATAGGGATTAAGTCGAATGTAATTTCAGTTACAATACCTAGTGTGCCTTGTGAGCCGGCAATAAGTCGGCATAAGTCAAAAGTTTTTTTGTCTTTATCGTATACATTCCATAGGTAGTATCCAGAAGAATTTTTTGAGACGTCAGGTTTTGCATTCACAATCTCATCATAATTTTGATTAATTAAATCAAATAATTTTTTATAGAGATTACCTTCAAAATTATTTTGTGAAATTTTTTGTTCTAACTCACTTATAGTCATTGGTTTTACCTCATACCCATTTCCATCAGAAAAAACCACTTTTAGTTTTTTAATATGGTTTTCTACTTTTCCATACTTTATACTCTTTTCGCCACCAGCATTGTTAGCGACCATACCACCAACTGCACAAATCTCTCTTGATGCTGTGTACGTTGGCATTATCACACCTATTTTTCTTGTAGCTTTATCAAAGTCTCGGTAAAAGCAACCTGGTTCTACAATTCCGTATTCAGGTGTTATTTCACCGACTTTATTCATATATCTAGTGAAATCCATTATTACTGATTCGTTTAATGAGCCACCGCTCATACATGTACCAGCAGATCTTGCTGTGATAGAAAGTGTGGAGTCTTTTGGTTTATTTTCATTTATCCATTTAACTGCGTTTTTAACATCCTCACTATTTTTCGGGAAAATAACTACTTTTGGTTTTATCTCAAACAAACTTGCATCTCTAGAATATTTTTTTAAAACTTCATCACCAGTTTCAATATCACCACTAAATGTTTTTTTAAGTGTTTCAAGTATTTCTGTATTCATAGACTTAAGTTTATCAAATGAATTCAAAATGTTCTATGTTTATTGACACTGAAAATATCAAGATATACTATTAAAACTTCGATGTTCTTTCGTGGAGGCGAAATGAGTAAAAAGTCGGGCAAGGTTCTCTCACCGCCACTTCGTCGAGTTGTCTGCAAGCAGAAGCAATGCAATCTTTCGCAACCTGACAAGGGTTCGAAGAACTGCATGCACTGCTACAAACCACTCGACGGCAGTGACCCTGCTGTCACATTGTCACCTAGTGTGACTCAAAGCTCCATTCAGGTTAGCGTATAGATTCAACGCCGAGGGGATAAAGGATCCATCGGCCCCTAATTTTATAAGTTATAAATAAAGGCTACATTCCATTGGGAGTGTGGCCTTTTCTCTTATTTAAAACCATTTTTTGTGATATATTGGCATATAATGAAAGATTCTTTTATTGTTCAGTTTTTTAAGAAATGGAGACAAGTTGGAGCTATACTTCCTAGCTCTATTTTTTTGGTAGAGGATATGTTGTCTGAGGTTGATTGGAATAAGGCCAAAATAGTTGTGGAATTGGGTGCTGGTAATGGAATTTTTACAAAAAGTATTTTAAAAAAGATGAAAAAAGATGCGAAACTTTTTGTTTTTGAAATTGACCCAGTTTTTATAAAAAAACTTGAGAAAATCAATGATGATAGGGTTGTAATAATATCTGAATCAGCGACAAATATAGCTAGCCATCTAAATGGTGAAAAGGCAGATTATGTTGTTTCAGGTATTCCTCTCTCTAATCTTTCAAAGCACGTAAAATCTGAAATTATAATGAGTAGTCTCAATAATATGGTCACCGGAGGTATATTTCTTCAATTCCAATATTTTCCAGAATCACTCTCGCTTTTAAAAGAGTATTTTGGTGATGTAAAACTTAGATTTACACTTTTAAATACACCTCCAGCCTTCTTCTATATCTGCACTAAAACTCTATATTAAAGTGGTATAATACATGTATGAAAAAAACATACATATATTCATTTATTTTATTGTTTGTACTAATAATAATTGGGTTATATCTCGTGAACAATGAGTCAATTGGTTTTGGATATAAAGATGCTACTTATAATATAAACGGAGCAAATATTAAGCTTGTAAATGGAGAGAGTGTTGATCCTATAGTTCCCGGTTCTGCATCAAAGATTGTAACAAAATACTTTGGTAACGAGGTTTTTTATGATTTCGACAAAGATGGTAGAAAAGATGTTGCTTTCATTCTCACTCAGAATTCAGGTGGAAGTGGAACTTTTTACTTTGTTGTAGTTTCTTTAAACAAGAAGGACGGGTATGTTGGAGGAGTTGCGACAATTATCGGTGATAGAATTGCTCCTCAATCAACTACTGTTAATGATAAAGGTCTAATAGTCGTTAACTATGCAGATAGAAAACCAGGGGAGAGTTTTGCAGTTTTACCATCTGTTGGTAAAAGTTTGTTTTTAAAATTTGATCCAAGCAATCTTCAATTAGGTGAGGTTGTTCAAGATTTTGAGGGAGAGAGTGATGCAAGTAAGATGAGTTTAGGAATGAAAACATGGAACTGGGTCAGTACCACATATAACGATGGTAAAGTTGTTTTTCCAAAGAAAGACTCATTTAGTATTACTTTTAAAAATAACAAGTTTTCTGCAAAGACCGATTGTAATGGTGTGGGAGGAGAATATGTTTTGAATGGAAATAAAATTTCGTTTGAAAGAATGATATCTACACTAATGTACTGTGAAGGGTCGCAAGAAGCTGATTTTTCTAAGATGTTGTCTGAAGTTCAAAGCTATTTGTTTACTCAAAAAGGCGAACTAGTATTGGAGTTTA
>CAZKGG010000052.1:0-4311 GCA_964552385.1 uncultured Candidatus Saccharibacteria bacterium | reverse complement strand
AATATCGTCCACGGTCTTAGAGTGGTTTTTATAAAAGCTCCATACCCAGAGTGGCTTATACTAGAGATAGATGGTGATAAACCAGGAGATTTACAAGCTGTCAGTTCTATTATAAAGCCGGATATGCTTGTTGTTACTGCCATAGGTGAGGTTCCTTCTCATATAGAAATGTTTGGAGATATTGATACGTTTCTAAATGAGAAGAAGGCTCTAGTGGATTCTGTGCGATTTGGTGGGGTAGTTATATACAATGCTGATGACGGTATATCTTCTAGTCTTTCAAAGGTTTCAAAAGTCAGAACTGTTTCAGTGGGAGTAAATAATACATCACAAATCTGTGGTACAGAGTATGAACTACTATATGGTAGTGGAAAATCTGGTTCAGTCCCAACAGGTATTTCTTTTTCTGTTAAATACAAAAATGAAGTATTTCCTGTGAATGTATTTGAAACTTTGGGGGTTCAAAATGAATATGCAGTACTCCTAGCTTTTGCATTGGGTATAGAGTTTGATCTGAAGCCAAAAGACATTATTCAATCTCTCTCAAAATACACAACTCTACCAGGCAGAATGAAACTACTTCAGGGTATAAAAGATACTTTGATTATAGATGACTCATACAACTCATCTCCAATAGCAGTTAGTGAGGCTGTAAAAGTTTTAGGTAATATAAAATCAGTAGATAAAAAAATAGCAGTGATGGGGGACATGTTAGAGATAGGTAGGTTTTCAGCTATCGAACATAAACGAGTAGCAGATTTACTTAAGGGTTCAGCTACTCATGTTGTATGTGTTGGTATCAGAGCAAAAAAGATAGGTGATGAATTGCTACATAGTGGTTTCAATAAAACAAATATAGCTTTCTTTGATAACTCAAACGAAGCAGGAAAATATTTACAAAACTTGATAAGTGAAGGGGATATTATTCTAGTAAAAGGTTCACAAGCTATGCGCATGGAAAGGATTGTTGAGGAAATAATGAAACATCCACAAGATGCAAAGAAAACACTAGTTCGACAAGAGGCGGAGTGGCTCAATAGATAATTTTGTGACCCTACGCGGAATCGAACCGCGCTTTGAGCCTTGAGAAGGCTCCGTCCTAGCCGATAGACGATAGGGCCATGATTGTAACCCGCCGACGAGGCGGAACAGGAAAACTATAGCATTTTTTACAAAAAAATCAAAAACGGTGGTATAATTTTCCTATGATAAACAATAAAATCAAATCACTAACTTATGCCTTGAGAGGTTTCAAAAATGTTTGGATGGAAGAGAGTAACTTCCGGATCATTACTTTTTTTGCCGTTGTGGCGCTTGTAGTTGGATATTATTTTGATTTTACTTTCATAGAGTACTCGATAACAGTTGTACTCATAACTATCACAATGATGGCTGAGATGATAAACACAGCGATAGAGGATCTCTGTAACAAGATTGAACCAAATCAAGATATTTTCATAGGCAAGATAAAAGACATATCTAGCGGGTTTGTTTTGGTGGCATCCATTGGCTCGGCTATAGCAGGACTTTGTATATTTTGGAGTCATATTAGCTCACTCTTTTAGCTATTTGTTGAGCGATATTTAATAAGATATAATTCAAGAATGGAAAATAATCCCGAAAAACTAAATTTTAGTAGTCCAGAAGCAGAGATAGCTTTTCTCAGAGAACAGATAGCAAACAAAGAGCAGGAACTGAGAGAAAAGAAAGTTGATTTTAAAATAGATGATGTAGTAAAAGATCAGATTTCAAAATACAAAGATTCTCTACCTACAGAGGTTCTAAATGAGACATATGCAATATCTAAATCAGATATTGAATCTATCGTTTTAAATTTAGAACCAGAGCAACACGACAAAAAAGTCGAAGAGCTTTTGGGTGTCATGAGTCAAAAGGGGATTAAAAATGCACTTTCTGTTTTGGATAATATGAAAGATCCACATCTCGATGATGATTTTCATAGATTTTTGGTTCAATATGTTAAAAAGGGTTATCCAGCTAACGGTCTCAATATATCTTCAAGAGAGTTTAGGGGTCTCAATATGACACTCTATGAGGTTGTTCTACCAGAGGACACGTCAGAAGATGGTGGTGAAAAGAAATCAAAAACTCTAAAGGAAATTATCTCTAGTATGGAGCAGTTTCTATCTGGAATGATGTCTGTAACAACAAAAGATGATACAAAAAACTACAAGGAAAACTATATTGTTTTAGAGATAGCAAATGCAAATGGTAGTGACCAGTTTGTTTTTTATGTAGCTGTGCCAGATGCTCACAAAGTTTTGTTTGAAAAGCAGATTATTTCTGTATTTCATAATGCAAAACTAACTGAAGCAAATGGAGATTATAATATTTTCAATGAGGGCGGTATTTCTGTCGGCTCATATCTAAAACCAAGCATAAACGCAGTTTATCCTTTTAAAACATATGAGAATTTTGATCACGATCCACTCAATATCATCTTGAACAGTTTTTCAAAGATACAAAAAGAAGGAGAGGGGGCAGCTATTCAAATAGTTTTTGCTCCAAAGGACGACTATTACAATAAAAAATATAACTATGCAGTAGAAAAAATAGAAAAAGGAATTCCAACAAAGGAGGCGATAGATCTGCCAGAAACTATTACAGGTGAGTTGCGAAAAGGAGTTTTCTCTATATTTAAATCAGGTCCAAAGCCAGATGAAGAAAAGAAAATAGACACAGAAGCAATAGAAAAGATAAAGAGAAAGACATCTAGTCCTATTGTTTCTACAAACATAAGGCTAATAGCATCAGCGCAGAGTAGAATGGATGCAGAGAGAATACTCCAGACACTAGAGTCTAGTTTTAACCAGTTCAATGATCCAGCGTCAAACGGTCTAAAGGCTGAGAGGTTAGATAAGGGTGCATTAAATCAACTATTACGTGATTTCTCTTTCAGAAGTTTTAGTCCAGAACAAAACCTACCACTAAACCTACATGAGTTTGTTTCTATTATTCACTTTAACAGCTCTACATTAGCGCCAACACCACAGTTAAAACAAACACTTTCAGCATCTGCGCCAGCACCTATGGGTATGAAAGCAGACGGTAATTTGCTAGGAGTCAATGTCTATAGAAATGTAGAAACGCCAGTTTACTTGAGTGATACCGCAAAAGAAAGACACATGTATGTTATAGGTCAGACTGGTGCTGGTAAGTCAGTATTTTTAAAAAATCAGATTATTCAGGATATTCAAAAGGGTCACGGTTGTTGTTTTATGGATCCACACGGTTCAGATATTCTGGATATTCTGGCAAATATTCCAAAGGAGAGATACAACGATGTGATTTATTTTGATCCTGCATATACAGAGAGACCCATGGCACTCAACATGCTCGAGTATGATAGAAGTCGCCCAGAACAAAAAATCTTTGTCGTTAACGAACTGTTTAGTATTTTCCAAAAACTATATGGAGGCAACCCAGAGTCTATGGGGCCAATGTTCGAGCAGTATTTCCGAAACTCAGCGATGCTTGTTCTAGAGGATCCAGACAGTGGATGCACTTTACTAGATGTTTCTCGTGTCATGTCTAACAAAGAGTTTAGGCAACTAAAACTTTCAAGATGTAAAAATCCTGTAGTACATCAGTTTTGGACTGAAGTGGCAGAAAAGGCTGGTGGTGAAGCATCTCTTGCGAACATAGTTCCATATATCGTTTCAAAGTTTGATACATTTTTGGCAAATGATGTTATGAGACCTATCATTGCTCAAGAAAAATCATCATTTGATTTTAGAAAAATTATGGATGAGAAAAAGATTTTGCTTGTGAACCTATCAAAGGGTAAGTTGGGAGAAGTAAACGCAAACCTTATCGGTCTAGTTTTAGTGGGTAAAATACAGATGGCCGCTCTTTCTCGAGTTGATATCGTTGGAACTGATTTTCCACCATTCTATCTATATATCGATGAGTTCCAGAATATAACAACAAACTCTATAGCTTCTATTTTCTCTGAAGCTAGAAAGTACAAACTTTCTTTAACAGTTGCTCATCAGTACATTGCTCAGTTGGAAGAAAATATAAAAAACTCTGTATTTGGTAACGTTGGAAACAAAATTGCATTCAGAGTGAGTTCAGAGGACGCAGAGTATCTTCAAAAAGAGTACACACCAGAGTTTACGGCAAAGGATTTAATGAATATAGAAAACTTGAATGCATATGCAAAAATACTTGTTAATGGAGTTCCACAAAAAGCCTTTAATATAAAAGAACCATTCCCATCAAAAGGCAATCCGGATATTGTAGAAAAATTGAAACAACTTTCTTATTTGCAGTATGGAGGAGATAGGG
>CAZKGG010000051.1:0-4343 GCA_964552385.1 uncultured Candidatus Saccharibacteria bacterium | reverse complement strand
TCAAAGTCTTTACAGACCAAGCACCACAAATTGTTACTTTGGCAGTAAATTCATCTGCCTTCACAGCAGCAGCAAACACACCTAAATAATTAACAACTAACTAATTAACTAATAAACTAAAATGACTAATATAAATAAAATAGGACTTGTCATATTGGGTATAGTCGTTGGTTTGTTATTATCTGCGGTGTTTAAGTCTGAAAACACTTTTGGAAGTGTATATAACCAAGTAATGACTTATTTCAACGAGGGTATCACAGTCGGTGGAAATAGCCAGTTTGTAGTATCTTCAACAGGTGCTGTAACATCTGGGGCTATAACTGCAACTGGTGCTTTAACAGCATCAGGTGATGCAACTATTTCTGGTGGTACATTGAATATTACAACTGCAAATACAGCAACATCAACTATTGTTGCTGGTTGTTGGGAGTTTTATGCAACATCAACAGCTACTGCACATAAATTTCAAGCTTCTACAACTCCTGGTGTGATGTATTCACAATATGGAACTTGTCCAAGATTGTAATCCTTGTTTAACTCTGTCCCTTTTATGGGGATAGGGATTAGGTAGGAATTATAATTAAACAAAAAAAACAAATATGAACCCAGAATTATTAACAATTTTAGATGCAGTAAGCCAAACAACAGTATCAGCACCTGTGGATATAAAAGGAGCAAAGAGAATATCTTTTGTATTTACAAGAACAAATCACTCTGCTGGTTCTTCTGCTTTTTCAGTAGAAGTAACTATTGATGGTTCTACTTGGGTAGCATTTAATAAGCTAATTTCAAATGTAACAAATACAAATGCTCAAACAAAAACAAGAGTAGCTTCTGTATCACTTGCTTCAAACACATCAACTTTGGTTTCTATGGACTTGGAAAATGATTCATTCTCACAAATGAGAGTAACAGCAACAGAAACAACAGATGGAAACCATACAGCAAAAGCAATGATAGAATATAAATCATAATCATTATGTCACTTATATTAAACCCACAAAATTATTTTACTGTGGTAAGACAGATAAATAACCACACAGACACAGCAACATATTATGTAAAGGCAGTTATTCGTAATGCTTACACAGACACAATAATAGATACTTTACAACTAACAGATAAAGGTGGGCAAAGGTTTAAAAAAGATTGGTTAGTACCAGCAGATCCATCAGGACAAGGATTTTACATCTCAATAGTTACATCTGTATATACCGACAGTGGATATACAACTAAAAGCGAAAACTATGGTGATGATGAGAATACTTATTTAATACAAGATAGAGTAATAAATAGAGGTGGTGGTGGGGACAATAGTTTAGATATGGTGTCCATAAGACAAGCTATTAGAGAAGAAATAGCCAATATACCAAAAGTGACTGAAAAATGGGAGGAAATATTACTAGCTATTGCAAATCTTGATATACCAAAAGACAATACTAAACAAATTATTGATGAAATCAAGAAAATATCTAAACAAATAAAGGATAAAGAAGTTACACCAAAAACAGATTTGACACCTATACTAGATTATCTTAAAAATGATGAAAAAGTAGATATAAGCCCTTTACTTTATATGGTAGATAATGTAGAAGCAAGAGTAAAAAATTTACAACAAGATACAAAAGTAATACAGGATATTTTAGAAGTAGAACAGGGATTTTTAAATAGAATAAGTGGAAAACAAGAAATAAAAAGACCAGTAAAGTTTGACATTAACCAATTATCACAATGACATTAGGAACAGAATTAAATACATTTATAGTCGGATTAAATGGTGGTGCAACAATAGACACTACACTTTTGAATGTGCTAGTAAACACAGCAAAAACTATCATAGAAGAAGAAAGACCTTGGATGGTTTTAAGAAAAACAGATACATCTAAAACAGTAACAACTGCAAACACTTGGCAATCTTCTATTGATTTGTCAACTATAACTTTATTTTCAAAGTTTTATGGGGAATTTGCTATAAGATTATTTGATGGTAATAATAGAATAGAATATTACAGACAAGTACCTTTTGATAGGAGATTGGAATATAAAGATGTATCAGGAACTTTCTGTTTTGATGAAAATACAAAGACACTTTACTTAAATGGTGTAGTTCCATTTGCAGGAACTCTATATATAAATTACATAACCTCAACAACAGAAATAGATGTAACATCGGCAAGTGCTATATGGACAGTATTTCCAAGTAGTTATATACCTTTACTTGGTTTTTATGCAATAGGAATACATAAAGGAGCTATTGATTACGATAGTATAAACCGAGAAATGTTACCTTCAAATCAAGCGGTTCTAATTACTCTAAAAAATGCGATGGAAAAATGGGATAATGACAGACAACTATCAGCAATAGACCATAATGACCCAACAGAGATAGGGACTTATCCTTATGGTAGTAGAGTAAATAGAAATGATATATGATAATAAAAGATTATAAAATCAGTAATTATTTTGGAGTTAATACAGCTGTAAAAGATATAAAAACTCTAAAAAAAGGAGTATCACCAGATGCTTTAAATTGGCTAACCTCAAAACTAGGTGATAGTATTTCACTTCGCAGAGGATATGCAAGATTAGGACTAACAGAACAAGCAGGAAATGGCAAAATATCAGGACTTGGTATAGGTATAAAATATGATGGTACAGAAATACCATTTTATTCACATGGTAGAAAAGTAAAATACTATGATGTTACAACAGATGATGCAATAGAAATCTCAACAGATATACTTCCAGCAGGAGCAAGTAGTGATGATGTTTGGTTTCAACCTTATCAAAACCTTGCTGGTTCTTTTATGTACTTTGGTTCACCTAATTCTGGTATTTGGAAAGTACCAGTAGCAAACCCAGCAAATGCAGTTGACCAGTCTGTGTCAAACTATCGTTTTAATGTATTCAAAATAGGACAAGGTAGGGCATTTGCTGGACAAAGAAAGGGTACAACAGCAGGAAATGATGACAAAACAGGACTTTATATGTCGTATATAGACAAAGCACTCTTATCTTCTTATACACAAGTGACAGGAGAATCATATGGAACAGGTAATGGAGTAACAACCACTTTTACTCATACTCTTGCGGTTATTTCTGCCCCAAAAACAGCAATGTATGTATCTGTAACAGATGGCACAGAAACCTTTATAGATGATAGAAATGGCTTAATGGTGGGTAGTTTAGGAGGAACTGGGACTGTAAATTATGCAACAGGTGCGGTATCAGTTACTTTTGCAACAGCACCAGCAAATACACAACCAATAACTTGTTCATATTATCACGAAACAGCAACATCTACTGGTATATTAGACTTTTCAGGTTCAGGAAATGGACAAGGTAAAGTATTTAGACAAGATGGAGGTGGAGCAAACTTAATGGCAATTTGGAACATAGGAAATGTAGAATATTGTTTTCACCAATTAAAAACTTGGCAGGTAACCACAGCACTAGATGACACAACAACAACTAATCTAAATTATCGTGATGTAGGAATACCTCATCAAAGGTCAGCTTGGCAAACCCCAGAGGGTATTATCTTTGCCGACTTATCAAGACAAACAGAACCAAAATTCAGACGACTTCAAGTTTTACAAAACACAAATAATACAACAATAGAACCGCTATCAATATCCGATGCACTAGATTTATCACCATATGCTTTTGATGTAACAGTAGTTTTCAGATGGGGAGATTATGAGATATTTTGTGTTCAAGAAAAAGTAAATGGAACAGCAAATACTTTTAATTCCAAAATGTTTGTTAGAAATGTAGTTTCAGGAAATTGGGATATACTAGATTATTATGCTTCTTGTTTAGCAGAATACAATGGAACTTTAATTGCTGGGGATAGTATCTCAAATAATCTTTATACCTTGTTTTCAGGTTTTGATGAAGATGGAGATATAATTTCAAACTATTGGACAAGTAGTGACCTTGATTTAGGTGTAGAAAATCTAAAAACTTGTAGAAGAATGGTGATAGATGGAATAATCCAAACAAACCAAAGTGTTCAAGTTTCTCTATCTTATGATGGTGGGGCTTTTACAGATGTATATACCATATTAGGTACTGGTACTTATGTGGATAGTGGAATAAACACAAGTATAGGTTCACAAACCATAGGTTCAAATACTGTTGGAGGTGGAGCAGAAGTAACAGGACATCCTTTTGAGATAGATTTTCCTATAAATTCAGATAAATTTACTTATGTCCGAGTAAAGTTAGAAGCATTAGGAATTGGGGCAGTTCAGATAAATGAAATGACATTTAAGGATATACGGGATAAAGGTAGAAAAAACTTACCAGCAAGAACAATATAATGTTACAAACAATATAAA
>CAZKGG010000050.1:2923-4361 GCA_964552385.1 uncultured Candidatus Saccharibacteria bacterium | reverse complement strand
CGTGATGTGTGTAGAAAGATTTGTCTTCAATTGAAATAGTAGCGTCTTTTATGTGTTGAGATATTTCATCTATAGGTACTATCGTTCGTTTTGCTTTATGATACACATCATAAAGTAAGATTTTACCGGTACTATCATATATCTTTGTAGACTGGCTAACTTTACGCTCTTCTATCGTTTTTAGTGAAGGTATTGTAAAAGTTGAGACCCATATGAGCAATATTCCACCCAATATAACAACACAAGAAAGCATAAAAACCATTATGTTTCTGAAACCATGTTTTAAAAAAGGATTTTTTGTCATGTCTCGTATTTTATCACATTTGTGGTAAAGTAATAATATGTTTAGTCTTTCAAAACCCAAAATAATTACAGATGAAAAATTGATAGACGAGATTCTTTCAAGAGGAATAGAAAATATTTTTCCAAACAAGGATTATCTAAAATCAAAAATGATGAGAGGGGATAGAGTAACACTCTACCTCGGTATTGATCCTACTGGGCCAACTTTACATATGGGACATGTTATTCCTCTATTAAAATTGGCAAAATTTCAAAAATTAGGACATCAGATTATATTACTTATGGGTGATTTCACAGCAACAATCGGTGATCCCACAGACAAAACTGCTACTAGAAAAAAATTAACCCATAAACAAGTTTTAAAAAATTTAGAAAAATATAAAGAACAAGCTTCAAAGTTCATTTCTTTTTCTGGAAATAATAAAGCAGAGTTCAAGTTTAATTCTAAATGGCTTGCTAAAATGAGTTTCGGTGATGTTTTAGAGCTAGCTTCTAATTTTACAGTACAGCAGATGCTAGAGAGAGATATGTTTGATGTAAGAATAAAAGAAGGTAAACCTGTTTATATTCATGAGTTTTTATACCCATTAATGCAAGGGTATGATTCTGTTGCTATGGGTGTTGATGGAGAGATAGGTGGTAATGATCAGACTTTTAATATGCTAGCAGGTAGAGATTTATTGAAGTCTTTGAAAAATAAGGAAAAGTTTGTAATTGCAACTAAACTTCTAACTGACTCGTCGGGAAAGAAGATGGGTAAAACAGAAAATAATATGGTTTCTCTGGATCAATCACCAGAAGAAATGTTCGGTAAGGTTATGAGTTGGAGCGACGATCTTATTATCCCAGCTTTTGAGATTGTAACTGATTTAAATTTGTCTGATATAGAGAATATAAAAATATCTATGGATAAAGGAGAAAATCCTAAACAGTATAAAACAAAACTAGCTTTCGAGATTGTAAAAATGTATTACGGTGAAAAATTAGCTAATGTAGCAGAAAAGAGCTTCGAGAATACTTTTAGTAACGGTGGTGTGCCAGATGATGTTTTGGAGGTTGTGTCTGCAGCTGGAACTAAAATCGCAGACGTGTTTTTGTTGGAAAAAATTGTAATTTCAAAAAATGAGTTCAGAAG
>CAZKGG010000050.1:0-2823 GCA_964552385.1 uncultured Candidatus Saccharibacteria bacterium | reverse complement strand
TCCATTGAGTCGTCGTCTAAAGCCTCTTCTTCATCCAAAGCTTCATCGAGACTAACTTCATCATCAACCAATAGAGGATCTACGGGGACTTCTTCGTGAACCAACCCATCATCTAACTCAGTATCTATATCATCGTCTACAATCCCACTCTTAGGGTTCTTTGGGTCAAAATCCGCATCGAACTCATTCTCCTCTTTGTGATCATCATCCATATTTTTTAATTGGAATAACTTATAATTTTTACTATAAATTTTTCTTTATAGATTTGCAATATTTGTACCAGATTGTAGTTTTTTTGCAAATGGAAAAAATTCTTATTTTTGTGGATAACCAAAATATCACAGCCTTAATTGTTTTTTAGTCTAAAATCTGTATAGTAACAATATGTTTATAGATGAACTAACTTTAAATATTTGGGCTGGAAAAGGTGGTGACGGTATAGTTTCGTGGAGACACGAGAAGGGTATTGATCATGCAGGCCCTGGTGGTGGTGATGGTGGTAAGGGGGGAAGTGTCTACTTAAAAGGTGTTAGAGATATTGGTAGATTGTCAGAGTATAAATTCGTTAAAGATTTCAAAGCTGAGGATGGAGAAGCCGGCAAGGGTAATCTCATGCATGGTGCAGCTGGTAGGGATATAACTATAGAGCTACCTATTGGTAGTGTGGTTAAAAATACAGAGACTGGTGAAGAAATCGAAATATTAAATGAGGAACCAATATTCTTTCTTAAGGGTGGTTGGGGTGGCTACGGTAACGATCATTTTAAAGGCCCAGCAAATCAAAGACCAAAAGAGTGGACTCCAGGAAAACCTGGCCAAGGAGGAGAGTTCTTTATAGAACTAAAATTAGTTGTTGATATTGGACTGGTTGGTTTACCAAATGCTGGAAAATCTAGTTTGTTAAATAGTATAACTAACGCAAAAGCAAAAGTTGGAAATTATCAATTCACTACATTAACTCCAAATCTTGGAAGTTTGTACGGTTTTGTTATTGCTGATATTCCAGGTCTTATTGAGGGAGCTGGGGAAGGTAAGGGATTGGGTCACAAATTCTTGAGGCATATTGCCAGAACAAAGATGCTTCTTCATTGTATATCTTGTGAACACAATGATGTACTAGAAGTTTACAATACAATTAGAAAAGAATTAGAGAAGTATGACCCAATACTTTGTGAAAAACCTGAAGCTATTTTGTTTACAAAAACTGATTTAATAGACAAGGAAACACTCGATTCTCACATGGATATCTTTAGGAAGGAGGGTAAACAGGTATTCCGTCTATCAATTATAGACGATGAATCTATAAAAAAATTAAGCGACGAGTTAGTAAAAATTTTGAAAAACTTATAATATAAATGTATGGAAGGTTATAAAATGACAGTTGGGTTGGAAATACACGCCGAACTGAAAACAAAGAGTAAGATGTTTTGTGGATGTAAAAACTCTCCTGATGAGGGTGCTCCTAATTCATACACATGTCCTATTTGTATGGGTCATCCAGGTACTCTACCTGTAATTAATAAAGAGGCTGTTAAAAAGGTTTTATTAGTAGGTAGGGCTTTAAACGGTAATCTTGCCGATTTTACTGAGTTTGATAGAAAGAACTATTTTTATCCAGATATTCCGAAAGGTTATCAAATAAGCCAATATAAGTACCCTCTAGTATCTGGAGGTAAACTAGCTGGTGTTGATTTAACCAGGATTCATTTAGAAGAAGATACAGCGAAGTCCACTCATGACACACCTGGTGTTAGTTTGGTTGACTACAACAGAGCCGGAGTCCCACTAATGGAGCTAGTTACTGAGCCTGTTATATATAGTAGTGAACAAGCAATGAATTTTGCTAAAGAACTACAGCTACTTTTGCAGTATTTAGGTGTTTCTGATGCAAATATGGAAAAGGGTGAAATGAGAGTGGAGGTAAATATTTCTGTATCTAATACCGAAAAGTTTGGAACAAAAGTTGAGGTTAAAAATATTAACTCATTTAGAGCTGCTGGTAAGGCGATTGATTATGAGTTTAAAAGACAGGTGGCGTTAATTGAAAAAGGGGAGAAGGTTGTTCAAGAAACAAGAGGTTGGGATGAGAACAGAGAAAATACGTTCTCACAAAGATCAAAAGAAAACGCTCATGACTACAGATATTTTCCAGACCCAGATCTTCCTAAATTGGTTATAAGTGAAATACCAGAATTTTCGTCAGATATGTTAAAGAAAGGTCTACCAGAACTTCCATCCGAAAAAAGAGAGAGGTTCGAAAAAGCTTTTGGATTAAAAGCGGGGGATATTGAGACATACATAAATAACAATGAAGCCTGTGACTTCTTTGATGGGGTAACAGGAGCACTTACTCCAGATAATATTGATGCGGTTAAGCTAGCATCAAATTACATAATTTCAGATATTATTGGTCTATCTAAAATTAACGGTAAGGAGTTTTCATCTGGTCTCATAACGGTCGCCACATTCACTAAACTTATAGATATGATAATGGCTGGAGATTTATCTTCACGTGGAGCAAAAGATATACTAAAGATAATGTATGAAAATGGGGGAGATCCTCAATCAATAGCAAACGAAAAAGGATTGATACAAAAAAATGACATCGAAGAAATAAAGAAAATCGCACAAGTAATAATTAGTTCAAATCCGACAGTAGTTGAAGAATACAAAAACGGGAAGGAATCATTACTACAATTCTTTATCGGCCAAGGAATGAAAGAAACCAAAGGATCAGTAAATCCAGAAATGTTAAAGAAAATTATTCTAGAATTACTAACAAAATAAATAAACAAAAAACATCTCGTTGAGATGTTTTTTGTT
>CAZKGG010000049.1:0-4664 GCA_964552385.1 uncultured Candidatus Saccharibacteria bacterium | reverse complement strand
TGTATGTAAATAAAAGTATTTTCTTTTCATATTATTTCTTTAATCTTTTATTGCCCATAAAAGCACAGTGATTGGTACTATAATGTTAATGAGTGTTTGTTTCATTCGAGTGGATTTCGTGATTCTTGTATTCTTCCGCAAATTGATTCTGCTGTTTCGTGTTGTTCTTTTAAACTTGGATATTGATAAGTACCATTCTTTTTTTGTTCTTCACGTTTATTCTTTACGTCTTCGTCTATTTTTTTTCTAAAGAGATACCACCCCAATTCTTGTGGTGTACCCTTAAATCGTAGGCTTAACATATTACATACTGAGGAAATACACTACTGCAATAATGGTGAGTGCCACTAGGGCTATTACTTCACGATTATCTTGTGTTTCCTTTTGTGCTAGTTTTTTATAATATGCGACCTGTTTTTCATATTGTGTTTGTATCATATCCTTTTGAGGCGAGTGTCTTATGTCGTTTCTCTCTCATATTTATATACTAGCAAGCTAGTTATTTCTTTGCAAGGTTGACTGTGGATAACTCCTTACGTTTTTTTGCCATATATTTTCCATGTTTACTGCGTTCTTCTTTTGATACATTTTTCCAGCGATTTTTACCGCCAAGAATACGAGCGTTTTTCATTCTCTCTATCATTTCAAGAGCTTCTTTTTTTGTTAATTTTTTTATATCCATTAGAAATTATTTTTTGCTTCGCTTTCTGCTAGTCGCAAAATTCCATTCAATCCTTGTAATAACTTTTCGACTCTTTTTAATCGTAGTTTGAGTGATGTTTCTGTAATGCCATCTTGTGTGCTTGACCACCAGTTATCGCACGCAGTGTCACTTTTAAAATCTTTCCTGCGAGCGTTCCAAATAGCTGGTTTATGTGCCAAGACATCTTCTAACATTCCACAAAGAAAACTATACTCTCCTGATAACTTTGCTTTATATTCAACACAAAGGCCAGGGCTTCGTAAAATTGACCCATTCTTTAGTTCTTCTTCTACTGTTTTTAGAATATCCATATTTTAAAATGGTACTTCGTTGGGGTCATAGGTTTCTTTTGGATATCCGTCACTAGCATCTGGTTTCTTTAGAGCGAAAAACTCTGTTGAACTTTTAATTGCGTCTTGGATAAACTGTGGAAGTGTCGAGAATAAATTCCAATCAAAGTTATCGAATGACAGAACCTTTGACGGATTTATCTGTGGCGGACATACCATTCCTTTTGGAAGCGGTGCGAATGTTTCAAGTATTGGATACATACCCGTTCCGTCTTTTTTCTTTTTGTGAGCAACTGTGACAAGACACGCTTTACCTATGAGATTTTCTACATTGTAGTCTTGATCTTCAATAATACCTTTTGTGTCACACGCTTTAATAATTTTAGTGAGCCCTGATTTTTCGTGGGTTGAGAGTGTTGCTTCTATTGAAAGTACCCGTGGTTGTTCGCCTTTCTTTTCATCAAATACTTTTAGCTCCGTTGGAAATTCAAACGTAATGCGGACTTTATTTTGTAGTTTACCCTCGTAGCCTAGAACTGTACCGATATGGATTATTTGATAAATGCGAGCTGGATATGAACCTGTTGGGAAAATATCTACTTCTTTTGTTGTTTTAGTTGCTGGTATCATTTGTTTGTTCTTTTAGTTGGTTAATTTTCTTCAATTTGTAATCGTATTCTAAAAACTGTTTTATGAGTGAAGCGTCTATCTCTATCCAAAGTTTTAATTTCTCTAGCGGAGCAAGCGCTTCGTATTCTTCGTATGTCATCATGTAGTAATTCATACTCTTAGATTCCATAGTTTTTTTCTACGTTAATAATTATTTCATCCACAATGTCTGGTATAAACTCACCACGCTCACGAGCTTCTTGTATTGCTTTCTCAATCAAATAAATGACTTCTCTTTGTACCAAATTCATACGAGTTCCTATTTTTGTTTCTTCTATGTTTTCCATAAAATAAATTATTCTTATAAATTAGGGAGTTTGCGGAGGCTATCGAGTAACCCAGTCGCAACCAGATTATCGTTACCCCCGTCATTTCCCATTACCTGCATTATACTCTAGGTTGCTAGTTAATGCAAGGCTACCTGTGCATAACTTTTTATTGGAAAGTTCGTAAAAATTCTGCTCTATAAACTTCTCATTTATCTCTGTACCTTTTGGAAAATTTTTAAGCATTCTACTGTCGTACTTTGTTTTCTGTAATTCTCCATAAAGTAACTTTAGTATCTTTAATTTTGGTGTTGTTTCTTCTTCCCTTTCTTTGAACGAAGTTCCAATTTTTCTTTTTTCAGTATTTTCGTCCATGACTATTTTCCAAAGTTTTTTATACCAGTTAAGTCTTTTCTTTTTTTCTGTTTCAAAAAGTTGTTGGATATTATTGTTCATAGAGTGTTGGCTTTTTTAATTCCTTTGTAAGTTTGTCAAGGTCGTTTAGTTTTTCTATTTCTACGAGGTAGTGGTCTTTGTGGTCCATAAAAAACTTTCCGACTTTTCCAGTTCTGCGGTTTTTCCAAACTCTTACTTTTGCTTGTGTGTCGTCTTCTTCAAGTTCTTCGAGGCGGTTTACGTCTGGACTTGATGTATTTTTTACTCGCCATATTCCCATTGTTATATCGGCTATACGTAGTATCATTCCTGAATCTCGTATTGAGCGTTCGTTCGGTTCTTTGTTGTCTACTGGGTCTTTACAGTGTGCTACTAGGAAAATTGCTTGATTATGCTTTAGGGCAATATCCTTTATTTTTTGTGCAAGGTCGCCAAGTTCGAGTGATACGTTTCCAGTATTGATTCTGTCGAGTGAAAAAATTGCGTTGATGTGGTCTATAAAAACTACGTTTGTGTTGTATTTGACGTTTGATTCTACTATGCGTTCTTCAATCCATTTTATCGTACTTTCGGTGTTTTCTCTTGGTATAAAAAACTCTGGTACTTGTTTGCTCCGTGCAGAGATTTTCTTCATAAACTGGCGAGGGGTAACTTCAAGGGTGAACCAAACGCTTTTAAATCCGTTTATAGCGATGTTTTGGGTGAGGGTGGTAAGTAGAGTCGTTTTTCCCTGTCCAGATAGCCCTGTGACGATTATAATCTCTACAAGCTCTATTAAATCGGTCAAACAGTCTAGGCTTTTTATGCCAGTTTTGATTTTTATGACAGAATCCTCAGTTTTTTGTAATTCTTCGTGCAATTCTTGTGAAGAAACAACCCTGTCTTCGCCTTTATACTCACTGAGTCGTTTTTCTTCTGCGAGTAGTTCCCTTGGAGAGAGGTCTTTTATAAATCTTTTGTTTAATTTTCTATTTTCCATGCGTTTATGTTGTTAGCTGATAAGCACCACGATAACTTTACTTTGTCTGCGGTTTTTACTTTAGAATCAGCAAACCAGTCTGTAAATATCTTTTCTACGCCTAAAGGTTTTAGTTTGTGGTTTTTCATTGCATTGAGAACTATGAAGTAGGAACGTGGTGTGCGTATTGGTCTACCTGAGTATTTTGTTGCCAAAGAATCAAAGAGATTTGCAAGACGGATTGCTTCTTTATCTTTTCGTGGTCCTTTCTGCTCTTCCACATATTCGCCTGTGTCAAGGTCTATGGTTTTCATGCTAGTCCGTACATGGTTAGGGTATTTCTAAACTCTTGCGGTGTTTGTTCTTTACAAGCTTTTACGATAGTGTCCATAACCTCTTCTACCTCCTCTTCTGTAGCTAACATATCGTTGTTTATATACTGAACTCTTATCTTTTGTTTTATTAATCCTTTATTCTTTTTAAGAGCTTTTAAAAGAGAACTCTTCTCTGTTAATTGGTTATAGTTAATATTGGATATAGTTACTGCATCCTTTTTGCTACTAGGGGTAGCGTAGTTTTTGCTACTAGCGGTAGTGTAGTTTTTGCTACTAGGTACACCATCTTTGTTCGCTATATCTTCGATGATTAGTATTTGATACAAGTTTGACAAATTAGCATTATTATCTTCTTTTTTTCTTTTTATTTTTTTAACAAACCCGTGTTTTTCTAGCTGAAGTAGATACTTGTCTATACTCCTCATTCCTGTACCACTTTCTTTAGCCAGTGTTTTTCTACTTGGGTAGCACTGACCTTTCTCGTCAGCGTGTTCACATAGCCAAAAATAAACCGACTGCATTTCAGACGGCTTTCCTTTTAAATGTTGTTTATTTGGGATAACAACAAAACTCCCTTTTTCATATATCATACACAGTTTCCCTTTTACACTCTATCCAACTGTCTATACCCGCTTGTCAGTAAGTATAGGACAAAATGGGATAGAGTGTAAAAGGGACAAGCTAATTTCTAAAGTGCGATTTTCGAAGTCGCAATAGCATTATACTATCTTTAGAATATAAAAACTGTGGATAACAAGTGGACAACTTTTTATAACACTAAACTATGTAGGTAGTCAACTATCTTTTTCTCATCACCCTCCTTGTATAAATCAAGTAATGTTTGATAAAAAATTATGTCCGCCTTGATTGTTTTGTTTTTAAGGCTTCGTAAAAAATCTACATACTCCGATCCGTATTTTCGTAGCATGGCAAGAGTGTATGATATTTTTACTGTTTCTTGCTGAAACTTCATATTACACCCGCCACGTTGTCCGTGCATATTGTGTGGGTGAAAACGTAGCAGTGCACCACACGAGCCACTTGGCT
>CAZKGG010000048.1:0-4744 GCA_964552385.1 uncultured Candidatus Saccharibacteria bacterium | reverse complement strand
ACTGGCGTATTTCGTTGTTGGAAAGTCTAAAATTTCGTCAACGTATATCTAATACGTCTCCTCAATTTTTTTCTTTCCGCCTAGAACTACATCCAGTTTAAAAGGTTTTTTAAAGGTTTTTATTTTGGCTTATTTGCCAAAATGAGGCTATTTTGGTAGAGTATTCCGGTAATGAAAAAAGAAATACATCCACAAAACTATAGACCAGTACTATTTATCGACAACTCAAATGGCGCTGAATTTATCATATCTTCTACAGTAAACTCAAACGAGAAAGCAAAGGCAAAAGCTGATGGTAAAGAATACCCAGTTTACCGAGTTGAAATCTCAAGTGCTTCACACCCTTTTTATACTGGAAACGAGAAGTCTCTAGACACAGCTGGTAGAGCTGAGAAATTCAAACAGCGAGTTGCAAAAGCTACTGCTACAAAGGCAAAGAAGGCATCTAAGTAAATACACAAACAAAAAGGCGAGAACAACTCGCTTTTTTGCTATACTAAACTAACAATTATGGACTTAGAAAAATTTATACAAAATCCAAAAACTACTTATCTTGCAGAGGAGTACAAGCGACTTTCAAAACAAGAGGATGAAACAAATCAGATGATACAGAGTGATCCCTCACTTGCTGATTTAGCACACGCAGATTTGGAGAGTATTAGGGAACAAAAGGATGCATTATTGAAACAAATGGAAGATATTTTAACTGAAGAGGCAAAGGAAGAAGAATTTCCAAACGAGATTATTCTCGAAGTTAGAGCTGGTGCCGGAGGTGAGGAGGCATCTATTTTTGCCGAGGATTTGGCTCATATGTATACACGGTATGCAGAAAACCAGGGGTGGTCAGTTGCTCCAATTGATGAGTCTAGAAGTGCCGTTGGTGGATATAAAGAAGCATCATTTGAAATACATGGAAGAGATGTTTATAAGAAGTTGCGTTTTGAAACTGGTGTACACAGAGTTCAGAGAATTCCAGCAACAGAAAAAATGGGACGCGTTCATACTTCTACGGCAACAGTTGCTGTTTTGCCGCTACGAAAGAAAACAACTATAGAAATAAAACCGAGTGATCTAGAAATAGAAACATCTCGTTCAGGTGGTGCTGGAGGACAAAATGTTAACAAGGTGGAAACTGCTGTTCGTATCATACACAAACCAACAGGAATAGATGTTCGATCTACATCACAGCGAAGTCAGTTAAAAAATCGTGAGGCAGCAATGAGCATACTTACTGCTAAACTACAGATGATGAAAGATGAGGAAGAGGCATCAAAATATTCTGCAGATAGAAAGTCTCAAGTTGGAACAGCAGATAGATCAGAAAAGATTCGAACATACAACATTCTTCAGGATCGTATAACAGACCACCGTATAAAACAGTCTTGGCATAATATAGAAAAGATTTTGGATGGGGGAATAGAGCCTATCGTAGAAGCGATGGAAAACTTTGATGGAACCAGCGCTGGTAGCGAAGATTCGGACGAATAATTCTAAAATCATTTACATACTTGATTTTATATTTTAAAAATATAGACTGTTCCCTTGGCACGGAATTATCCGTTTGTTATTTGGAGGTGTAGTGGTAGACGTTGGATTGAAAGCTTCACTTGTCGGAAATGGTGAGGCGTCTGAAAAAATGATTCGCTTCGCTGAAAAAGCAGCGAAAAGCGATTACACTATTTTGCTTTTGGGAGAGTCTGGAGTTGGCAAGGATCACTTGGCCCATCTTATTCACAATGAAGGTCGTGGAAAAATTGGGAAAAGGTTTGTACCTTTTGATTGTGGTTGTGTCGACCCAGAACTTTTTGCTTCAGAGTTATTTGGGCATGAAAAGGGTTCATTTACAGGTGCTGTTAGCAATAAGGATGGTTTGGTTGCTGTCGCAAATGAGGGAACCCTATTTTTTAATGAAATAGCAAATATTCCAATGCATATTCAACCACGATTTCTACGAGTACTTGAAAAGCGTAGTTATCGTAGGGTTGGTGGAACCGCAGAGCATGATATTGATACTAGAATAATTGCGGCGACAAATGCCAACCTTGCCGAAATGGTAAAGGCTGGGACAATGCGCAGTGATGTTTATTACCGCTTGAATGTTATTCCATATCGCATTCCTGCTCTACGTGAAAGAAGGGAAGATATTGTCTCTATCGCAGAGTATTTTTTACGAGAACTTCATGTGTCAAAAGTTTTTGACCAGCGCGTTGCTCGTATTTTGACTGACTACACTTGGCCTGGAAACATACGAGAACTACGAAGTGCTATTGTTCATGCTGTGTTTGATAGCGAGGATGGGGAAGTAATCGAGCCGAAACATCTTCCTATTGAGCTAAGCGGTCCTGTTCCACCAGTTGTCTATGGTCAAACTATATTGCTACATTCTGAGCATATGAAGCAGTATTATATGGATCTTATTACTGCTGCGAGAGGAAATAAGACACTTGCAGCAAGGCTTTCGGGTCTGGACTTCCACACCATTAGACATAATCTACGTAAGTATAAGTTGGTCGAATACGCAGCTTTGCTTTCAGTGGAGGAAAGTTGTGAAAAGTCATAATTTTTTAGGGAGTTGGGCAATTTGCCCAACTCTCTTTTTGTTACGTAAGGCTCCTATTGCACGATATCGAGCTTTCTGGTAGGATATTGTCCACATGCAAAACACAAGTAATTCATCATCAAATAGCGGAAACAGCGTTGTAGACGCTCTATTTTCTGCGGGTGCTCACTTTGGATTTATCAAATCTAGACGACATCCATCTACAAAACCTTTTATATACGGAGTAAAAAACAAAATTGAGATTTTCGACCTTGAAAAAACAAAGGATTCTCTTGATAAAGCTACAGCTTTTGTTGAGAGTATTGCTTCAAAAAATGGAACAATCCTATTTATTAGTGGAAAGAATGAAGGAAAAGGAGCTGTAACATCTGTAGCAGAGTCTATAAACATGCCATATGTTGCTGGCCGATTTATCGGAGGAACATTGACTAACTTTCCAGAAATCAAGAAGAGAGTTGAAAAACTAGAGTCATGGGTTTCTCAGAAAGAGAAGGGTGAACTTGTAAAGTACACAAAGAAAGAGAGACTACTTATTGATAGAGAGATAGATAAACTAAGAGAGTTCTTTTTCGGTCTTTCAGTTATGAAGAGACTACCTGATGCTGTATTTATTATTGATGCAAAAAGAGAGTCTATTGCAGTAAAGGAGGCAAAATATATGGGAATCCCAGTAGTTGCTCTATGTGGAACAGACAATAACTTAAACGAAGTAGAATTTCCAATCCCAGGAAACGATGCATCAAAAGCAAGTATCTCATTTTTCCTAGATAAGATCGCAGAAGCTTACAAGGCTGGCCAGTTGAAGAAACCTGCAGCTACTGTATAATTATCTATTGATTTAGATTAGTTTTAACTTATTTTTTATATGACTGAAATAACAACAGAGCTCGTAAAAGAATTACGAGACAAGACAGGTGTTTCTGTAATGCAATGTAAAAAGGCTCTAGAAGAGGCTGGAGGTGATATGGAGAAGGCAACAGCTCTACTATTGGAGAAAAGTGCTGAAATAGCAGGTAAAAAGAGTGATAGAACTCTAGGAGCAGGTGTTATTGGAACATACGTTCACTCTACCGGTACTATTGGCGTTATGGTAGAATTATTATGTGAGACAGACTTCGTTGCAAAGAACGAGGAGTTCAAGGCTTTAGCTCGAGATATAGCTATGCAAGTATCAGCTACAGATCCAAAGTTTGTTAAAGCAGAGGATGCTGGTGCAGAAAACGAGCCAGAAGCAGTATTGTTAAATCAACCATTCATAAAAAATCCGGAAGTTACTATTATTAATTTGGTTCAGTCAGCTACTCAGAAATTTGGTGAAAAAATAGAGGTCTCACGTTTTGTAAGATTTTCAATTGCTCAATAAATTTTCTTTATGACAACTATATTATTTTTTGTATCCCTTTTTGTGCTGGCTACTCTCGTGGGCTCAAAGGTCTTTGAGATAAAAGTTAGAAAGATACATGCTCTTTCTAATGCTTTTGCAAAAGGTGATGAAAAGATTCACAAAGTTATTGACTTGCTAGTTTTTAAGTACAACCGATATAAAAAAATATCTCACATATTTGTATTTGAGTTTCTGCCTTCATATGCATATGAAATACTAGTTAAGATGAAGGACTATGTATCAAAGAAGTACTATAGTTCAGCAGATGGTTTTAGAGGCAGGAGAGTGCTTCGAAGTAATGGTTCAGTATCCTTCTTTTTAGAGAGACTTTCAGATGACAAAACCCATACAGAAACAAGAAAGGTTTAGGGTTGAAAATAAGTTTGATTGATGATAAATTAGTAAGGTTGTTTTAAAGTTTAGATACCAATATTGCCACTTTAGCTCAGTTGGTAGAGCAGCCGTTTTGTAAACGGCAGGTCGTCAGTTCGAGCCTGACAAGTGGCTCCAATAATTACCCGTAAGGGTAATTTTTGTTTAGGCCACTTATCAGGCTCGAACTAGATAGGGGTCGGGAAAGAAAGGTCTTTCCCGTGTCGGAAGGCAGCGAGCCTAGGCGAGCGTTGGAAAACCGAGGGTTTCCAAGAAGAAGCTATGCTTCGCGTGAGATCCTGACAAGTGGCTCCAACAATTACCCGTGAGGGTAATTTTTATTGAGGCCACTTATCAGGCTTGGCGTGACCGAGCCTGATAAACTAAAATAAATCCCTCCAGTTGGAGGGATTTATTTACTTTACTTC
>CAZKGG010000047.1:4100-4763 GCA_964552385.1 uncultured Candidatus Saccharibacteria bacterium | reverse complement strand
TTCAAACCAAAACAAATAGTTAAAAAGCTTTTGTCTGTACTAGGAGACAGAGCACAAGACGTATTAACTTCTCGATTTGGACTTGGAAATGATACAAAAAGAATGACTCTAGAGGCTATTGGTAAAAAATATAAAATCACTAGAGAGAGAGTTAGACAAATTGAAAACTACTCAATTATCAACATAAGAAAATCAAAAGAATATTCAAAGGAAAAAGCTGTATTCGATGAACTTAAAAAGATAATTGCAGAACTAGGTTCTACTATTCACGAAGAAGCACTTTTAAAGCATATATCTAAAGATAAAGCTACTCAGAACCAAATCCATTTTCTTTTGACTGTTGGTGAGGAATTTATAAAGGAAAAAGAAGATCTAGAGTTCAAACATAGATGGACTATCGACAAAGAGCTTTCAAAAAAGATTCACTACTCATTGAGACAACTATATGCAACACTTTCTGATGATGAAATCCTTCTTGAATCAGAAATGATAGAAAAGTTTCTAGAACATTTAAAGGATGTTTCTGACAAATACAGAAATCAAGAAATTGTAAAGCGATGGTTGGAGTTATCAAAAGTTATTGATAAAAATCCACTAGGTGAATGGGGAAAAACTAAATCATCAAATATAAATGCGAAGGGAATGCGAGACTACGCATACCTA
>CAZKGG010000047.1:1630-4090 GCA_964552385.1 uncultured Candidatus Saccharibacteria bacterium | reverse complement strand
AGATGTAGCCAAGTTAAAAAATGAACTATTTAATAAAAAAGCACACGTAGCAACAACTCACAACGAACTAATAAAAGATCCTAGATTTGTTTTGGTTGGACGAGGACTATATGCTCTATCAGAATGGGGATATATGAGTGGTGTCGTTAAGGATGTTATCAGAGGTGTTATTGCAAAAAATGGACCAATGACAAAGGATGATATCGTAAAGAAAGTTTTAAAAGAAAGATATGTGAAGGAAAACACTATTATGGTGAACCTTCAGAATCCAAAATTCTTTAAAAAGACGAAGGAAGGTAAGTACGACATAGCATAAAGAAAAAACCACTCAAAAAAGAGTGGTTTTTTCTTTTGTCTAATATATAATTAAGTTTATGTTTTCAGTACTAAAGCTTTTTACAGATCCAAATTTTCTTCAAGCACTTAAATGGCTATACTTTGCATCATATTTTTTCATACCAGCAGTTTTAGTTTTTATAGCGTGGGAGTTGTGGGTTGAATATGTTAGAGCATTATTTTTTGCAAAAACTTCAAATGTAGTTCTAGAAGTTAAATTGCCAAGAGAGATTTTTAAATCACCAAAAGCCATGGAGTTTTGTATTGCAGCAATGCATCAACTTTCAGGAGAGAAGAATTGGTATGAAAAATATTGGCAGGGAAAAGTCAGAGCTCACACTTCACTAGAAATAGCCTCTATCGGAGGATCTATTCATTTCTATATTTGGACAAGAAAGGCTCTAAAAAATGTAATAGAAGCAAATCTCTATTCACAATATCCTGGTATTGAGATATACGAAATACCAGATTACACGCTTCCAGTTAGCTATGATCCAACAAAAATGAGTATGTGGGCATCAGAATTTAAACTTGATAAAGCAGATTACTTTCCAATCAAAACTTATATTGATTATGGAATGGATAAGGATCCTGAGGAAGAGTACAAGATAGATCCACTAACACCACTTATTGAATTTTTTGGTTCCATGCCAAAATCAGCACAAATTTGGTTACAAATAATAATAAGGGCTCATAAAGCAGAAGATGTAGATCCTGCAACGGGGAAAATGATTGACTCTAAATGGGCAAAGGCAGCAGAGAAAGAAATAGAAAAAATTGTAGCAAGCACAAAGGGTGAAAAAGACAAAGAGGGTAAACTCATACCAGGCACTGGTAGACAATTAACTGAGGTGGAGAAAGAAACTATTACTGCCCTAGCTCGTAGTGTTTCAAAAAAAGGATTCGATGTTGGTATGCGTGCTATATACATAGCACCAAAAGAGTCTTATGACCCATCAAACATCGGAGGAATTGTTGGTGGAGTATCTCATTTCAATTCGCATTTAAATGGTTTTAAACCTGAAAATGGTTCGGAAGAGAAATGGAAATATCTGATCTGGAAAGATCGAAGTGCGAAAGCTAGAGATGCTGAACGACAAGATATGTTAGATGCATATAAAAGACGGGCTTACTTTTATCGCCCATATAAGAGAAAAGTAACAATGGTTTTAAACTCTGAGGAACTCGCTACTATCTATCACTTCCCAGGTGGCGTTTCAGCAACTCCTACATTCTCTAGAATAGAGTCAAAGAAATCAGAAGCTCCGTCAAACATTCCAGTATAATGAATTACTCAGAAAAACTTAAAGACTTGTTTGTAAAATTTAATCAATTAACGAAAAATCAGAAATATTTAATATATTTTGCCTTTTTTGTTTTAATAACAGGAACTTTTTGTGTATATATGCATAGAGTGCCTAGTAACTTTCCATTGGGCAAAGTCATGACTATTGAAACAGGGTCATCTTTGCGAACTATTTCCACAAATCTTTATGATGCACATATTATTAGGTCACCATTTTTCTTTAGACTATCAGTTACTATCCTCGGTGGAGAGAAAAATTTGATTGCAGGGGATTATTTATTAGATAAAAAAGAAGGTCCATCAGAGTTGGCACACAGAATAACAAAAGGTCTATTTCATTTAAATACTTTCAAAGCAACAATACCAGAAGGCTGGAGCTCGATGCAGATCGGTGATTATCTAAAATTGAATTTAGTCGGATTTAATAGAAATAAATTTGTTAATCTAGCCAAACAAAAAGAAGGCTATCTTTTTCCGGATACATACTTTATTTCTCCAACAATAAAGCCAGAAGACATGATAAAGAAAATGTCTGAAAATTTTGATACTAAAATCAAAAAAATTAGTGGTATTTCAACAACAACTTACGCATTAAAAGATATAGTAATTATGGCTTCAATATTAGAGGAAGAAGCAAGGACTACAGAAAGCAGGAGAATGGTTGCAGGAATACTATGGAAAAGACTGTCACTCGGAATGCCTCTACAAGTTGATTCAACATTTTTATACATTAATGGTAAAAATACATACGAACTCACTTTAGATGATCTAAAAATTGATTCTCCATATAACACATACCAATATAAAGGTTTACCACC
>CAZKGG010000047.1:0-1620 GCA_964552385.1 uncultured Candidatus Saccharibacteria bacterium | reverse complement strand
CCAATAAGTAATCCGGGTGAAGACGCAATTTTTGCGGCAATAAATCCAATAAAATCCAAGTACCTCTACTTCTTGTCTAGTAGGAGTGGAAAAATGTATTACGCTACGACATTTGAGCAGCACAAGAGGAACAAGGAGTTGTATCTCAATAAATAGACTCCGTTATATTTTTTCGAAAAGCAATCTATCTAGCCCTGGTGGGCTAGCGAACTTCTCGTCGTTCAAGAAAATAATATTCGGAATACCTCATTTATTTTCTAAACTCCTGCGAAAGGCTTTTCTCAAAAAATAACTTCGTTACCATTTAGACTCAACGAGTTTTGTTTTTTGTGGTATAAAGATGTTCATGAATAAAAAGCCAAAGGTTTTTGTCGGAGTTTCTGGGGGCGTGGATAGCTCTGTTGCTTTGGCTTTGCTCAAAAATGCTGGATACGACGTAACTGGCATGTTTTTAAAGGTCTGGGCGCCAGATTTTCTACCTTGTGACTGGCGAGAAGAGAGACGAAGTGCTATGAGAGTATGTGCAACACTGGATGTGCCTTTTACAACAATAGATTGCGAAGCAGAATACAAAAAAGAGGTAGTGGATTACATGATACGAGAATACAGTGAGGGTAGAGTGCCAAACCCAGATGTCTTTTGTAATAAATACGTAAAATTCGGTGTATTCTTACAAAAAGCTTTGGAAATGGGAGCTGATTATGTCGCGACTGGCCACTATGCACAGGTTGAAAAAACTTTGTTGAGTCATGATTTTTTTGAAGGCCCCGCAGGCGACGGCCGAGGATTCGAGGGAGTTTCGCAGCAGCGAAAACCCGTACTTCAAAAAAAATATGACGAGAAAGAAGTTTTTATTTTAAAAGAGTCATCTGACAAAGAAAAAGATCAGTCATACTTTGTTTACACACTAGGTCAACACGAACTATCACACACACTATTCCCAATAGGTCATATGACAAAACCAGAAGTGAGAAAACTTGCTCACAAGTTTGGTTTACCAACAGCAACAAAAAAAGACAGCCAGGGGCTTTGCTTTATCGGCAAGATAGATATGAAGGATTTTCTTTCTCACTATATAAAAACAAAGCAAGGAGATGTTTTAAATACAAAAGGTGAAGTTATCGGTTTTCACGATGGAGCTATTTTCCTAACTATTGGTCAGAGACATGGATTTACTGTGACTAAAAAGACTGGAGATGATCCGAGGTATTTTGTAGTTTCAAAAGATTTGGATAAAAATACAGTTACTGTTGCTAGTAAAGAAGGAGAAATAGAAAAAATAAACTCAATAAAGGAAATTGTTTTGAAGAATCTGCATTTGATATCTGATAACGAAAAAGATATTGAAAAAAAAATAACTGTACGTATACGTTATAGACAACAAAAACAAATTTGTCAGTTAAAAAAGGAAAATGATGGTTGGCATGTTGTATTTGATGAGCCACAGAGTGGGATAGCAGTCGGTCAGTCAGCAGTATTTTACTCAAATGACGTTTGCCTGGGAGGGGGAATAATAGAAAAAGTCATCTAATTTGCCCAAAAATACGGATATGAGATAATGACCGTATGTCCCTCGAAAAACACCCCCTCCACATCAAAGACCCAGAACTTCAAAAAAGT
>CAZKGG010000046.1:0-4847 GCA_964552385.1 uncultured Candidatus Saccharibacteria bacterium | reverse complement strand
GTGGATAAGTCTGGGGACATGTGTATTAAAGACAGGTCTTTGACTGGTGTCAATTTTTAAGACATCTTTAAGACTTTATCCGAGATTTGGCCTAAAATAAGGTTATTTTTACAGAGACATGTCTGTAAAATGTCTGTTTTTTATAATACTTATAAATGTTTCACGTGAAATACATATATATCTGTTACATGTGTAACAGATATAAGCCATGTTGAATATAGTATAATTTGTTTCATGTATAACAAAAATTTCTCAAAAGAACCCACAGAGAAACAAAAAATTGGTCAGATTGGGGAAGATTGTGCCTGTGAGTGGCTAAAGAATAATGGATACAGTGTTGTTGATAGGAATTACTTAAAGAAATGGGGAGAGATTGATATAGTAGCTAAAAAAGGTGGGATAATACATTTTGTAGAAGTTAAGTCTGTATCCAGGTCCATAAATGATGTTACACATGTAACATCTAATAGCGACTATAGAGCAGAGGATAATATGCATCCATGGAAGCTGGAGAGACTTGGTAGGGTAATCCAGTCATACATGCTGGATAAGAATGTTTCAGATGAAACAGATTGGCGGTTGGATCTAATAACTGTTGAAATCGACATGTCCAAGAGAATTAATCATGTCTTTTTATTAGAGGACATTGTTATTTAGTATAATTATGTTAGACTCTAGTTTGTATTTGTTGGTTTTTCGGAGTGTAGTGTAACGGCTAACATTCCTTTTTGGGGAAATGATTTTTGAAAATTGCGTCGGAGTGTAGTGTAACGGCTAACATTCCTGTTTTGGGAACAGGCGACTCCGGGTTCGAATCCCGGCACTCCGACGAAGTTTTTAAAATCAATTCCAGAAACATGTTATGTTTCTGTGGTCCGCAGGAAGGCGACTCCGGGTTCGAATCCCGGCACTCCGACAATTTAAATGTCTACAACTAAGGTTATAAAGCAAATTGTAAACATAAAAGTTTCTCCAGAAGAGATATATGATATTTTAATGTCATCAAAAAAGCACGGTGAGCTGACTGGAGCACCAGCTAAAATTAGCCAAAAAGAGGGTGGAAAGTTCTCTGTATATGACTCATATGCTACAGGTAAAAACATAAAGTTGGTTCCTGGAAAGAAAATAGTTCAAGAATGGAGGGCTTCTGATTGGGAAGAAGGGGAGAATTCACTTATAACTTTTGATTTAACGAAAACCAAAACTGGTACTCGTATAACATTTACACACAAAAATGTCCCATTGAGTCAGTTAAAGAGTATTTCGAATGGATGGAAGGAGTTTTACTGGGAGCCATTAAAAGATATGTTTCAGTAAATAGTTATGGTTTTTATTAGAAAGACCGAGGATTTTATTTGCGAACATTGTGGTTTTTCAGTAGAAGGTAATGGTTACACAAATCATTGTCCTCAATGTTTGTATTCAAAACATGTTGATATTGATCCTGGTGACAGACTAAATACTTGTGGGGGATTAATGAAGCCAATTGCGATAGAGAAAAAAGGTAAAGAGTATATTATTAAGCACAAATGTATTAAATGTGGCTTTGAAAAGCCAAATAAAGCGGTAAAAGAAGATAGTTTTGATATGATCGTTCAGGTTTCAGCAGAATCAATAAAATAGTTACTGTTTGTTTAATTCGTCAGTAATAAGTTTTGTGAGTGTTGGTGCTGTTGTGCTTGCAAATATTTTTGCAAAATCAGAATAGTCTTGGTTTAAAAATTGAACCATGTTTATTCCTAGCTCCTTTTTAATAACTCGGCTTATGTGAGATAGGGTAATAGCATTTAAGCCTCTACTTTCAGTTGTATTACCCTCAGAGCTGGTTGATATGACTCCAATGAGTGTTGAATTTTCATCAACTACCAATCCGCCAGATGAACCTTTTTGAGACACAACTGTTCCACCAACTGATATTATGTCTATTGTTCCATCTTTAAACGTAAATACATCCTGTATTCTTGTAACAGCACTGGTTATGTTCAGATTCTGAAGTATAGATAAGCCTCCGAGAAATCCAGCAGGGTATGAAACTAGAACTACTGGTTCATTTACTCCAATATTTTCACGAATATTCATTGTTACAAAAGGGAACTCCTTAGGTAAATTTGTATCGTCAATCATTTTAGTGATTCTGAGGAAAGCAAAATCATTTTCCCCTGTGCCTTTTGGGTTTTCTTGTTTTAAAAGAGTTTTGTTTTCACCAACCCAAGTAGGGGAGATGTAAACAAGTTCTAAGTTGTATTTAGGATATGCAGGGCTACCTGTTCTAGCTATACAATCAATGAAATCCTTCTGTTTAAAATCTTTAAGTAAAAGATACTGACCAATGTGTGCGTTTGTTAGTATGAGACCGTTTGGTTCTACTATCACACCTGTTCCTGATATTGGAGAAAGCTCACCACCTTTTGCTGAGCATAGGATGTTCACTGTAGCTTTTCTGGCAAATTGATTAATAGATTCAAAATCTACCTCAACTGGAGCTTTTGGTGTATCTACTTGGGGGATTACACTTTTATTTTCAGTTTTTGTACTTTTTGTTGTTGTTCCAATATTTTTTATTACCTTTGGTGTAGTCGTTGGTTTTATATTGTTTGTAATTGCTATAGGTGTGGTTGTTGATACCATTGGAGCCGAAGCTTTCTCTTCTGGTGCAACATAGACTCTGGTGTTGTTTGCACCACCAAGAAGGAGAATATGAGCAAAAATATAAGCAATGACTTTTTTTGCGAACATATACTAATTATACCACTCAGATTTCAATAAATAACATAGTTGTAGTAGAATTCTTATATGTTTGAAAAATACTTAAAAGATATTGGTCTGAGCGAGAAAGAAGCACAGATATATCTAGCTTTGCTTTCTTTTGATAAAGCTCTTATTGCTGAAATATCGGAAAAAGCAAAGGTAAAAAGACCTACAACATATGTGATTCTGGATTCCTTATTGAAAAAAGGGCTTGTTAGTGAGAGTAATGAGGGAAAGAAGACCTACTATATGTCTGAACAACCTGAAAAACTCGAAATGTTTGTCGATAGACAGATACACCTACTAGAAGAGAATAAAAAAACACTAGATATAGTCATTCCTCAATTAAAAGGTCTGAGTAGGGGTCAAGGAGAGAAGCCTCTAGTGCAGTTTTATGAAGGTAAAGAGGGAGTTTTAAGTTCAAATGATCTCACTTTCTTAAAAAAAATAGACAATGAGCCATTGTATAACATATATTCAGAAGATTTGGTGTTAAATTTTCTTACACCAAAAGAGAAATTAATGCTAAGAGAAAAAAGAATATCAAAGGGTATAAAAACTAAAGTTATTTATACATCTAGTAATACAGAACGTCCTTCTGATGAAACTGGTGATAGGTTTAAGATTGACCAAGATAAATATCCTATTAATACAGATATATCTATATATGGAGATAGGGTACGAATAGCTATTTTGGGTAAAAAACCATCAGGAATAACTATTAAAAGTGAGGAATTTGCAGAAACTATTAAAAGTTTAATTAAATACATTTTTGATCATAAATAAAATTGCTGTGGCGGTCGAAACCACCACAGCAATGCGGCCCACAACAGGGGCTTGAAGTGTTAGATCTTGACGATTGTATTACACAATCGTCTATTCTTCAGATTCAATCAATTTTTTTTGCTGAAGCTGAAGCCTTGTATTTCATCGATCACCCACATGTCCTCCTTTCTCGACTAGCATATGACTTGGTATATCCGGGGCGGTGTTTCGCCCCGGTTTCACCGCATCAACAGGCTAGTCGTTCATATATAACCCCCTTTTCATGCTGTTACTTATTCCAAATCAAGTATACATGTTAAGTATTTTTTTGTCAATAATTATTAACACAATATAAAAATACACTAAAAAATATTTGTCAAAAATAATCTAATTTAGTCAATTATAATTAAATAGTAAAGACGTAAAAATAGCTATAAATAAGGCTATTTTTAAATTTATATAAATAAACTGTCAAAAACACTTGACAAAAATAATGAAATAGTATATTTTACCACTCAGATAAGAAATAAAGACTTTTGACAAAAATTTAAACCTTGGATTTTGCTTCCACTCAGGGAGCCTGGTTCGCACAAATCTAGTTGCGAGAGGTCCCTCAGCGGGAGCGAAATTACGGTTTCATTGGAGTGTGAATGGATATGCACAGTATGTCTGAACGTGAAAACCTCGAGGACTACGCGAGCATGATCCTCGCTCGCGCGGGTTACGATCGTGATGGTCGGGAAAAGGATGCCAAGAGGGAATCAGTGAGAGCAATCTCAACCCCCTTTGGTGGTCTGACCGGCTACAAGCGAAAGTAGTCCAAAAGGGGGCGTCAATCTTCGGCCAAGGCACCGAAGTTGCGAAAAAATCTTTTCGCGTAAAAGTATGAGTAAAAATGGGTGAGCAGCAAAACATCGCTCGCCCTCCCATCAAAGTTTTCAAATCATTGAAGATTTTGATGGGAAATTGTTCCCATGGTTCTTTGCAAAGAGTATAAAATTATGACCAACACCATCCGCACCGTCGTGTTTTTCGTATTTTGTCTTATCGCCTCGGTCGCCGTTTCCAACGGTCAGACCGTGACTCCCGATCTTTCGACCGTGGTCACGTGCCCGCCCGTTGAGGCGGTGCCCGTGATCCAGGAAGGTCCTCGCGGGATCATGGGGCCGAGGGGCTTTGATGGCCTACCCGGTCGCCGTGGACCACAGGGCCCCAAGGGCGACCCAGGTGTCGTGCCGCAGGTGTACATCTACACCATCGGTGCGGCGCTTATCACTGGGTTTCTTGGGCTCGTCCTCGGATTGGTCGCGATTTTTCGACCGATTCCTGTGAAC
>CAZKGG010000045.1:0-4956 GCA_964552385.1 uncultured Candidatus Saccharibacteria bacterium | reverse complement strand
GGTACGCCATGAATGCTGCAGGCTGTCCTTTTGATGGTTCATAAGGGGAAAAATCTTCTACGGCTAGATCCTTTGATTGTATTGTTCTTTTAAAAGCTCTCGCTAGTCCAGAATTTTTGTAAGGACCATTAAGTAGATTGGTATTGTAGTCAGGTTCTTTAGTAACGCTATGAACAACAAGCCCATCTGGCTTGTTTACAGCAAGAACATATTTATCTTCTTATAAAATAGTAGGTTCCATATTATTTACCTTTTCTTATATCTCTTTTTTGATACTCATCTAAAATAGACAAAAATTCATCCTTGGAAAAATCTGGCCAAAGTGTTTTTGTAAAAAAGAGCTCAGAATAAACTGTTTGCCAAGGTAAAAACCCAGAAAGTCTCAATTCCCCAGAAGTTCTAACAATAATATCTGGGTCAGGCATTGGATATGTTTGGAGATGACTAGAAAAATAATCCTCTGTTATATCTTCTATTTTTGGATTTTCAGAAACAATTTTTTTTACTGCAGAAATTATTTCCGACCGCCCACCGTAGTTTAGTGCAAGATATATATGCAGGCCTGTGTTGTTCTTTGTTTTCTCTGATGCGTTTAATAGTTTTTCTCGAAGTCCTGGAGAGAAACGTGACAAATCACCCACGAAATGTAGTATTCCGTTTTCTTTATTAAAATGATCCAATTCTCTTTCAATCATTTCCCCTATCAAATTTAACAGATATGAAACTTCTTCAGCTGTTCTGTTCCAGTTTTCTGTTGAAAACGTATATAGGATTAGATGTTTAACTCCGGCATCCCTTGACCATATAGACACATTCTTTAATGTGTCTGCTCCAGCCCTATGACCCTCTAGCTTAGATAAGCCATTATTCTCTGCCCATCGGCGATTTCCGTCCATAATAATGCCAACGCAGTTCGGTATTTTCATTTAAACTATTGTACCCTCATTTTACAAAACAGACAATCTGAGTTATTCTGAATGCACGCGCGGTTAGTGAGATTGGGCTCTGACCCAATCGCAAGGCTGGAGTGCGGCGGCACGAGGCGGGGTCGCACAAAAATTCAGAAGAATTTTATGGGTGACCAGTTGATAATTTAATATGCGCGGTTAGCTCAGTTGGTAGAGCAACCCGTTTACACCGGGTAGGTCACAGGTTCGAGTCCTGTATCGCGCACCAATGCTCTCGTAGTTCAATGGATAGAACCGCGGACTTCTAAGCCGCTGATGTAAGTTCGATTCTTACCGAGAGCACAACAAAAATTAAAGGTAAGAATGTATCTCGGTAAGAATCGAACTGAAAGGGGTCGGGAAAACTATTGTTTTCCCGTATAGGAAAGATTGGAAAAACCGAGGGTTTTCCAGAAGTGAGATATCTTACCGAGAGCACAACAAGAATTATATTGATGGATCCGCAGGTATTCCCTCTCCATTTTTTATTCCATCAAATAGAGACTTTCTTTCTTTCATAACTCCAATAGCCTTATCCAAAACTGGTCTATTTATTTTTGCTTCGTTGACTGATTCTGTATCTGATACTGCAAAAAGTCTACCTTGCCCCACCTCCATATATAAATATGTGGATAATCCACCAACAATAACAAGGACGAAAAAAGTGCTCACCAATATTATCTTCCAATCTCTATATGGTTTTATACCACCCTTGTCATAAGAATTACTACTTTTGTTAGCCTTCTTCCACCAATCTTTAATTAATTTTATTTTCTCCATCATATTATTTATATTTTAAAACAGATATCTCCATAACTGTCTGCCACTGTTGCGGTTGTTTCTTTGTCTCACCTTCAATCTTCTCTGTAATATTAGTTAATGAGAATTTGTTTATTCTTACTCTATAAGATAGTGACTCTAACTGAGCCAGAAAAGCATATGTCCCCTTCCATGAACCTTTTGTATTTGATTTTATTTTAAACAAGCTTACATTTGCATTTTTTATACCCTGGACATCTTCGATTGAAAGATTGTCGTTGCTTATATCAATTCCATTTTCTCTAGCTAGAGACTCTAGGTATTCAATGAATTCAACATTTCCATCTACACCACTTTTCACAACAGAATTATTTAAATTGTTTAAATCAGGAGCCAAATCATCTAAAATATTTTGCATCGAAACAAGATAGCCTTGTCTGCTGTCTTGTAAATTTATATCATTTTGCATTCTAGAAATATTTTGATTTTTTGATTTTATCTCATAAAAAAGCAAATACTGAGCAGCAGAAAGCACTAAAAACAACACAACCAGGAGAGAAATTATTTTTTTGAATGAATTTGAATTACTCATTTTATTCTTCTGAAATAGTTATCTTTAGTGAAAAATCAAAATTCTTATCCTTTGTAAAATTTGTAATCGGAACTTCTACGGATTTAAACAAACCACTAGACTCTAAACTTTTAACAAAAGATAGTAGGGCTTCCCTTGTACCAGATATACCACTAATAGCTATTGATGCATTCTTATTATCAGAGTTTGAATAAATAATATTGTTTATAAGTATTGCATTGGTTTTTTTTGACAGAATACTATTTATATATGGAATCAGCTCAGGATACTGTAAAACTTTATCCATGATAGATAGTTGATTGTTTATTTTTTTTATATTTTCAGTAGTAGAAGCTATGTTTAGATTGACCTGACCAGTTTTGATAAAGTCAGCTCTAGATTGCAAATCTTTTTCTTTGTAGTCAGTTATAAGCCATGTTGGCAACAGAAAAATCATAGATGAAATCTGAATAAAAATTATAAATAGCAAAACAATAATAGCCAACCGGAGGTTATACTCTCTTTTTATTACTTTTCTTAGATTTTCAGGAAGTAAATTAAACATTGTATTAGATTAATACATCCCCCGGTAAAGCCAAACCAACTGATGCCGAATACCTGAGTGAATCAGAAAATGATATTTCAGGAAGTTCGCTATTTATATCAAAAACATTTGTCCAAACGTTACCCATAACTATAGGTGTATCTAAATGAGACGATAAATAAGAAATCATACTATCCTCAAATTTTTCACCACAAACAATAACCTGACTTATTTTTCTATCAGCTTTGTCTAGATTTTCTTTCAAAGTATTCCAGTAAGTATAAAGCTTTCTAATCTCCTGTAAAAGATATCCTGGATTATTAAATTGTTCGCCTTTTGTCTGAATAGTAGAAGTAAATCTAACCACTCTATATGTTGATACATATAGTCCAACCTTATCAGGACTAAAGTGAATAATGAGTACAGTATTTAAACTATTTGTTGGCAAAAGAGATCTAATTATAGCCTGTGATTCTATTTCCAATGAAAGCAAAGACAAACCAGCTTTGTTTGCCATATCAATATACTGTTCTATCAAGGAAATAGGTAATGCGGAAACTGATACATCGATATGATCTCTCTGTTTATGAAGAAATAGTTTGTAATCAAATGTCAGTTCAGATGGAGAAACCGGAACATTTTCTTCCATTTTTGATTCTATGGCACTCCTCAATTCCTTTTGATCAATAATCGGAAGTTTTGCTGTAAAAAGATATGCTCTTTCTTCTGGCAAAGAAATTTTTACATAGTTTAATTTTAACTCATTTTTTACCTCTGTAAGGACCTTAATCACTTCGTCTGGATTATTTATCTGTCCTGAAGTTATAACACCAGCAGGAATTGGTTTTTCTATATGCTTTTCTATAAATAATCTCCCCCTCTTTCTTCCAAATTGTATTGAGCGCACAGATGTATCAGAAATAGACAAACCAGCAAATGGTATATCTAAAAACTTTGGTGGAGGAAATGCGTCAAAAATATTATTGAACTTCATTGGTTCAATTATATACTAGATATAAAATCAAAAATAGGACTTATTTCACAGACGAACCAGGAAAAACATTTTTTTCAGTTTCCAATAAAGAAAAGAAACTATTATCACCTTCCCCACCACTTACTGCCAAAATCATTCCCTGACTTTCCAATCCCCTGATCACTCTTGGTTCCAAATTTGCTGCAAATGCACATTTTTTTCCAACTAGATTTTGTGGATCTGGAAAGTAAATAGATATACCCGATACAATCTGTCTTGGTTTTTCTTCTCCCATATCAACAGAAAGTTTAAGAAGTTTATCAGAATCTTCTATTTTTTCAGCTGAAAGTATGTGACCTATCTTTATTTCCAATTTATGAAAATCATCTATTGTTATTGTTGGTTTTTGTTCTATTTTATTATCCATGATGTGTATCTAAATAACTTTTTAATATTAAAGCGGCAGCAGAAGCGTCATGCATATTGTTTTTACCCTGAAGTCTTTCAGCTTCCTGACTCGTCATAAACTCAGGATGCATGTAAACAGGTATCTGCAATTCAGTTTCTAATCTTTGTGCAAATGGTCTTATTTCTTTCATTATCTCATTTTCATCTTGGTTAAAGTTTTTTGACTCACCTACTACTATACCTATTACCTTATTTTCCTTACATATTCTACCTATATCATAAATCAATATTTCAGAGTTCTGAAGTACAACAAAAGGAAATGCAAATTTAAATCTCTCATCTGAGATGGCTATACCAACATTTTTCAAACCGTAATCTATGCCTAATAATTTCATACTATCACTCTACCACAATACTACCTTACTATTCTACAGCATTGCATTATAGAGTTTTTTTGGTATCATAGCCCTCATGGATACCATATTGCAAAGTATTTCAGGTAATCTACCGATACCAGCATGGATAATAGCCGTAGCCATACTATGGTCTATCCCTTGGAAAGGAATTGCTCTTTGGAAATCAGCAAGGCTTTCACACAAAAGATGGTTTATTGTTCTTTTGGTGTTGAACTCATTTGGTATCCTAGAAATATTCTATATATACTTTATTGCAAGAAAATATATAGTAGAAGTTGAAGAAAAATAAAATACGGAGGTGTCGCATAGTGGTCTAGTGCACTCGTCTTGAAAACGAG
>CAZKGG010000044.1:3525-4963 GCA_964552385.1 uncultured Candidatus Saccharibacteria bacterium | reverse complement strand
TACAGTTCACAATGTGGCACAAAAGGACTACAAGCTTACATATATAGCCCAGTGGAGAAACCCACGAGGTGAAGTAAAGAGTGCTCCGAGGGAGCTACCGTTTCGATCTCGTGAAGAGTCGGTTGCGTATGCGTGGGCGAGGGAACACGCTATTAGCTTGAGCATTGATCCAGATCTTTATGATTTTCGTCTTGTTCTCCCAAATGGTAAGGAGATGCCTCTAGATGTTTCTGGTGTTGTGCGCGCGAGTACTGGTGCGCCCGAGACCATGCTCGAACAGTAATAAAAAAAAAAAAACACGACCGGATCCTTTTGGATTCCGGTCGTTCTTCTTTTCTAAAATTTGTAAGGATTTTTGTTCAAGTTCAAGGCGCGAGTGAGTAATGCGACTAAGGTGAAAAGTGATAAGTATCACTTTGCAAGACCTTGAGCTTTTGTAATCAAATGCGAAAGGTGTACTGAATCTGTAAGATTTATATAAAAATACTCCGCAGGAGCATGCGGAGCGAGTAACGAAGAAATTGGACAAAAAGACTACAAATTATATTACTCCTGCTTTCTTTAGTGTAGAAAACGCTCCGTTTTTCTGTATTGTCTTTATTCCTTTAGTAGAAAGTGTAAGAGTTATAGATTTTTTAAGTTCAGGAACATAGATCTTCTTTTTCTGAAGGTTTGCATATCGTCTCTTCATTCCAGTTGGGTTGAACTGTGTAGCACGAGTTCTGTTAGAGTATCCTCCTCCCATTTGTGATGACTTATTTGTTATTGCGCAGACTTTTGCCATATGTTTAATTTGATTTGGATATGCTAACATAAATCTCATATTATGCAAATAGATTTCGTATTCTCTATATTAATACTTATATTTTCAGTTATAGTCCATGAAGTATCTCATGGCTATGCAGCATACCTCTTGGGGGATAATACTGCTAAATATGCAGGCCGTTTGAACCTCAATCCATTCAATCACCTAGAGTGGTTTGGCTCTCTTATACTACCTATACTGTCTTATCGGTTCGGTGGGTTCATTTTAGGATGGGCGAAGCCTGTTCCGTTTAATCCATATAACCTTCGAAACCAAAAATGGGGAGAGGCCATAGTAGCAGTTGCTGGACCTCTATCAAATATAAGCATAGCCGTATTTTTCGGTTTACTTATTCGTTTTGGAGTTGCGAGTCAATTTGGTCCTGCTTTTCTAAATATATCTACTATTATAGTGATGATAAACTTGGTTTTAGCCACATTTAACCTCGTTCCTATTCCTCCTCTAGATGGATCAAAAATCCTTTTTTCACTGATACCTTATAATATGAGATATATTAGAGAATACAATACTTTCGGCTCAACCTTAATAATAGTTGACGTTCAAAAATCATTCAAAAAGTTTTTTACAGATAATTATCTAAAAGAGTTAAATAGATATTGCCTTAAATTTGAT
>CAZKGG010000044.1:0-3515 GCA_964552385.1 uncultured Candidatus Saccharibacteria bacterium | reverse complement strand
TATTAGAGATTTCTTGGAGAGGTATCAGCTCTTTTTGATATTAATATTTGTATTTTTCCTTTGGGATTATTTGTATCCTCTTATCTCTCTAGAGCTTAGACTTATAACAGGACTACCATTATAATCGCTTGCGTTTTTGTTGTAGATATATTAGAGTAGTGACCAATGTCAACGATAAATCAATTAATCAGAAGAAAGCGATCAAAGCCTAAAGCAAAACCAAAAGCTGTGGCACTTACTCGTGGTTTTAACACACTTACAAACAGACCAGTATTTTATGGTTCTCCTTTCAAAAGAGGGGTTTGTACAAAGGTAACAACAAAGACTCCAAAGAAGCCTAACTCAGCTATCCGAAAATACGCGAGAGTTCGACTTACAAACGGAATGGAAGTTTCTGCTTATATCCCAGGTATGGGTCACAACCTACAGGAACACTCAGTGGTTCTACTAAGAGGTGGAAAGGTAAAGGACGTCGGACTTCGATACACTATTGTTCGAGGTGTTTTGGATGCTACTGGAGTTGATTCAAGACGACAGGGACGATCACGATACGGTAACAAGAAGCCCAAAGCTAAATAAATTGCCTAAATAATATTTAAATATATATGCGACGAAAAGTAACAAACAGAAACATAGTAGGACCAGATCATGTTTACGGATCAGAGAAGATCGGTAAGTTTATCAACTACGTAATGCTAAGAGGTCAAAAAGAGACAGCTCGAGGTATAGTTTACGAGGCTCTAGATTTAGTAAAGGAAAGAGCAAAGGTAGAAGATCCTATGGAGGTTCTAGAAACAGCTTTGAAAAATGCTGGACCTCTAACAGAAGTACGATCACGACGAGTTGGTGGTGCTAACTACCAGATTCCTCGAGAAGTACGACCTGAGCGACGATCATTTCTATCTATGAAATGGATCATAGAGGCAGCACGAGAAGGAAAGGGTGCTCCTATGGCATCTAGACTAGCAGACGAGATCATCCTAGCTTCAAAGAATGAAGGAAAGGCCGCAAAGAAGAGAGAGGATACTCATAAGATGGCGGAGGCGAACAAAGCATTTGCCCACTTCGCATGGTAAAAAGAAATTCCCCGAAAGGGGATTTTCTTTTTACCATGCAAGTTTCCAAATTTGGCGATCTACTTGTTTCGAGTTTAAAATGTTCGTCACCTTACTATCTGTAAGGCTTCTCGCATTTTTAAACTCTCAACATCGTATCTCATCCAAATTATGAAAACTTTAACAAAACCCCTTACGGGGTTTTGTTTTACCTTGTATTTTAAAAATGGGGGGGGTAAAATTAGTGTATTAGATAATTAATATGAATATGGAAGAATATAAACCAACACAAGATGAAATTAATTTAGCCGAAGAGAGTCTTACTGACGCTGAGAAAAAAGGCACAGATCTTAGGGAAGATTTTTATAAACAAATGATGGGGAAAATGGGTTTAAGTCATGAGGAAATTGAAAATGCGCTTAACTCTGCAGAACTTGGTGAAAATAATTCATTGACGATGACTATAAAAGGTTTGAAAGTTAAAAGATTAACTACTGGAGAGTATTACGTAGAAGGAGTATATGTTCCTCGAGACCAGACAAGATCATTTGCCGCTAAGTATGATAAGTTTTTTGCGCCCGCTCGTGAACTATTGAAACTCCAATCTGTTACAGATAGGTGGGTAGAAAGGGAGCAAGAGGATTTCCTGGAAGAAAAAGCAAAGAAAGAAAGAGATGAGAAAATGACCGAATATCTTAGGGAGCTATTATAGTTAAAGCAAGTATAAATAATATAATAATAAAATTGGTTAAAAAACTCCCACTCGGGAGTTTTTTGTTTGTGATAATATATGCAAATGGAAACTTTTTTGGAACTAGTCAGAGACCCGGCACATTGGGAATTTGAGATATTACTCATTATCATTTTTGATGTCATCGTCGGACTCATCATTTGGCCTTTTATCCAAAAGGCGTTGGTTCATCACAAGTCAGATCACGAGAGACTGGAGGATTTGGAGAGGGAGGTGGAAAAACTAAAGGGTTTGAATGGATAGTGTTTTCGTTGCAACCAGGGGGTTTTTAGTATATAGTTTTGGAACTAAAAGCCAGGATGCTTTTTTGATTTAGAGAGAAATTACAAATAGAAATTATTAATTAAATTATATATGAGCCGCGATTATTCATTAGATAAAGTTCGAAACTTCGGTATTATTGCTCACATTGACGCAGGAAAGACAACGACTTCAGAGCGTGTGCTTTTCTATACAGGAATGACTCACAAAATAGGTGAGGTGCACGAGGGAGAAACTGTGACTGACTGGATGGAGCAGGAGAGAGAGCGAGGTATTACTATTACTGCTGCTGCTATTACTTGTTTCTGGAACCCAACATATAAACCAAAGGGACAGAAGCCAGAGTACCGATTCAACGTTATCGATACACCAGGTCACATTGACTTTACAGCTGAAGTAAAGAGATCTCTTCGAGTTTTGGATGGCGCGGTTGTTGTGTTCGATGGAGTGGCTGGAGTAGAGCCTCAGTCAGAAACAAACTGGCGATACGCTGATGATGGAAACGTTCCACGAATCTGTTTCATCAACAAACTAGACCGAACAGGAGCTTCTTTTGAAAGATCTTTCCAATCTATTTTGGATAGACTAACTAAAAAAGCAGTAAGAGTTCAGATACCTATTGGACTTGAAGATCAGTTCGAGGGAGTTATCGATCTTTTGAAAATGAAGGCTTTCTATTTTGAAGGAAATATGGGAATGACTATCAGAGAGGAAGAGATTCCTGCTGAGTACTTAGATGAAGCAAAAAAGTTCCGAGCAGAACTTATTGAAAAGGTTGTTGAGCAAGATGATGCTTTGATGTCAGCATACCTAGAAGGTAATGAACCATCTTTTGATGATCTAAAGAAAACATTGCGAGCAGCATCACTAAAAGTAAACCTTATCCCAGTATTCTGTGGATCAGCTCTAAAAAACAAAGGAGTTCAGCTCGTTCTAGATGGTGTGGTTGATTATCTACCATCTCCACTAGATATTCCTCCAGTTCACGGTATCGATCCAAAAACAGGTGGAGAAATATTCCGACATGCAGATGACAATGAGCCATTTTCAGCTCTTGCATTCAAACTTCAGAACGATCCATTCGTTGGACAACTTACATTCTTCCGAGTTTACTCTGGAACAGTAGAAGCTGGTACATATCTATATAACTCAACAACAGGTGAAAAGGAGAGACTAGGACGTATTGTTCGACTACAAGCAGATAAACGAGAAGAAGTGAAGAAAGTTTTCGCAGGTGAAATCGCGGCGGCAGTGGGACTAAAGTCTGCAAAAACATCTCACACACTTTGTGATGAGAACTCACCAATCATTCTAGACCCTATAAAGTTCGTAGCACCTGTGGTATCTCTACGAATAGAACCAAAGACAAAAGCAGACCAGGAGAAAATGGGTATGGCTTTGAAGAAACTTTCAGATGAAGATCCAACTTTTGTTATTTCATCAAATAC
>CAZKGG010000043.1:0-5005 GCA_964552385.1 uncultured Candidatus Saccharibacteria bacterium | reverse complement strand
CTCCTTTGGCATAGGCAAAACAGATGTCACACTCTCACCTTCAGACAAAGGTAGAAAGTTCTGAATAGACTTACCTTTTGTCGCTCTGCGACCTTCTGGAATATCGTACATTTTTGTTTGATATGCCTTACCTTTGTTTGTGAAAAATAGAAGATCTGAGTGAGTAGAAGCAATAAGAAGCATTGTCACAAAATCCTCCTCTTTTGTATCCAAATCAACTACACCAACTCCACCTCTCTTTTGTTTTCTAAACTCATCTGGATTTGTTCTCTTTATGTATCCACCAGCAGTCAGAACAAGAGCATTTTCCTCATCAGGAATAAGATCCTCAACAGAAAGAACCTGTGCCCCACCCTTTATGATGCGAGTGCGTCGCTCATCACCAAATTTTTCTTTTATTTCTTTACTTTCGTCTTTTATTATCCCAAGAATCTTCTTTGGTGAAGCAAGTATAGCTTTAAGTTGTTCAATAAGTTCTTGAACTGCCTTGAGTTCATCCTCAATTTTCTTTCTTTCCAAACCAGCAAGTCTAGAAAGTTTCATTTCCAAAATAGCAGAAGCTTGTATAGCTGAAAACTTGAACTCAGCCATAAGTTTTTTATGTGCTTCAGGAGTATCTTTACTTCCTCGAATAAGTTTTATGATTTGATCTATATGATCTAGAGCTTTCTTGAGACCAAGTAAAATATGCTCTCTCTCCAAAGCCTTCTTTAAATCAAATTCTGTTCGTCGTCTAATAACAGTTACTCTGTGAGAAATAAAGTTTTCCAAAATACCCTTAAGTGACATCGTCTCTGGCACGCCGTTGACCAATGCAAGCATGTTGTAATGGAAAGTATCTTCTAGCTGTGTATGTTTGTACAAATAGTTCAAAACTGTCTGTGGATGAGCTGTACCTTTTAACTCAATAACCACGCGAATATCCTTAGCTGACTCATCACGAATATCCTTTATACCTTCAACTTTTTTCTCTCTATGTAAATCAACTATTTTTAATATTAAATCTGATTTATTAACTCTAAAAGGAATGGACGATATAACAATTTGAAATTGTCCGGATTTTGTTTCTACAATCTCAGCATTTCCACGAACAACAACTCCTCCTTTTCCACTAGCGTAAGCATGCGCAATATCTTTTTGATTGAATGCTATTCCTCCAATAGGAAAATCTGGACCTTTTACAAATTCAAGCAAGTCCTCTGTAGTAGCATCTTTATTATCAGCTAGGTGTATAACTGCATCCATAACTTCGCCCAAGTTATGAGGTGGAACGTTTGTAGCCATTCCCACCGCAATACCCAATGTTCCATTCAATAACAGATTAGGAACAGCCGTTGGCAGAACTCTAGGCTCTTTTTTTGTACCGTCGTAGTTTGGAATAAAATCAACAGTCTCTTTTTCTATATCCTTTAAAAGTTCAGCAGAAAGCTTTGTCATCTTTGCTTCCGTATATCGCATCGCCGCAGCGTTGTCTCCATCAATAGATCCAAAGTTACCCTGACCCAAAATAAGCGGGTATCTCATAGTGAAATCCTGCGCCATTTTTACCATTGAATCATAAACAGCAACGTCACCATGAGGGTGGTAGTTACCCAAAACCTCTCCCACCACAGCAGCAGACTTTCGAGGTTTAGAACCAGCTGTGAGACCGAGCTCATTCATCGCGTACAAGATACGTCGGTGCACCGGCTTTAGACCATCTCGAACATCAGGAAGAGCACGATCAGTAATAACTGACATGGCGTAGTCAATAAAAGAGGTCTTCATCTCATCAGTGATTTCCTGAGAGACAACATTCACGTGTACGGGCACTTTTGGTTCGTCTGAATCTATTTTTTTTGCCATAAAATAAGTAAATTTACCCGACTATTGTATCATATTTAAAGTTTAATTCCAACATTAATTGCTACCCGACTCACTCTCCGTAGAAGTAGAATACAGCTCTAATAGCATACTATTATTTGAATTATTTTTATTAACTGTAGATGAATTATTTGATACATAATATGTACTTGTTCCAACATTATCTACAACACTCTTAAGATCATTTATTTCTTTCTTTAACCCCAAAAAGCCCTCCTTCATATTTTCAACAAAACTACCAGACAAACTAGACTCTGATGCCGTAGCAGTCTGCTTTTGTTTTTCAATAAATTTAAGATCTGGATAAATTATCGTTAACCAGACAACAAAAATCAGTCCAGAAAATGTAAAAGACGTCAAAAACGCGATTTTGTTTTTTGATTTATCTGATTTTTGTCGAAGTTTTTCTATTAGATCAAACATTTTTTTAAAATAATTTTTTCTGAGTATTCGCAGGCTTTTGCTGGAGATAATAATAATTTTCTCTAGCCGTGAGCATTTACCCCGTAGGGGCGACCAGAGGGAGTCTGAGGAAGGCTGAGAAAATTATTCCTTATCTCCCAAAAGGCGAGGACACGAAGAAAAAATTATTTTAATAAACTATAATGCTTCGAGAATTATAACCTCCCCTTCTTTACCCTCCACATCCTTCTTCTTTATCGTCAGTTTGTCTATCGGCTTTACACCCTCTTCTCCAGATTCCTTTAAAAACTTTTTAAGTGCATCTTTGTCACCAATATCACCAAAATGACTCGGAATGATTATTTTTGGTTCAAAAGCAACAGCTAGCTTGTGTGCAGTAGCTGGATCTAAAACATTGTCACCTCCAATAGGTACAAATAGTATATCTATACCGTCGAGACCCTCTTTTGCTTCTGAACTTAACTTTTCATCAGTTAATGCTCCCAGAAATCCTAGACTTATACCCTCTAGTGAAACTGTATATATCGTATTTATATGCTCCTCTCCTCCATATGTTGAGTTTGAAAGAAAACCTTTTATAAACACTCCTTGAACTTCGTATTCTCCTGGACCTTGTATTAAAAATGATTCTCTATCACCTCTAGATGTTTGCTCTGCACCATTGTGTTCTGGAGAATTTAGAGAAACTAGGGTTATGTCGCTTCCAAACTTTGTTGACTTGAGTTTTGAATCCTTTGAAATCGGATTTACCGCAATCGTTGTGTCCCCAAATGAAACTTTGAAAAAATCTGCTCCGTGGTATGTGATTATCATAATGCAGACAGTATATCAGAAAAATATTTTAGGTAAAAGAAAAGGCTCGGCAGGGACAGCGCCGAGCGCTTCCCTACCGAGCCTAGTTCATCAAGATGGCACGAATGCCAATCAAGATGACGAACAGCTCAAGTACGATGGTAGACCACGCCTTGGCCGGTAGGAGGCTGTAAGCCACCGCCGACGCCGCAATGATCTGGATCGAGTTGTACATGATCCCCGTCCCAACCATCTGGCCACTGCTGACCAGAAAGTATGTGACAATGAACATGATCATCCCAACCCAACCACAAAACTTGTACTGGTCCATGATCCATCCTATGGGAATCTGACGTTAACTAACTCCTACTATTATAGCATGAATAATGCATAAATGTCAAGCATGAATTACTAAAGGGGAAAGGACATTGCAAAATAGCCCTTTTTCTGTATACTTATCCCTTGTATATTAATAGCCGCAATAGGACTTAACCTCACCCCATCCGGATACAGCAGTTAGGGGCTGAAAAGCCTGGAGCACATATACTAAAATGGCGAAAGCAAAAGTTATTGAGGAAGAAGTAATGGAGGAAGCTGAAGTTAGCAAAAAGACTGGTCCTATGGAGAAAATCCTAGACGAATCAGCAAATCCCCCATCTATCGACGACGTAGTCGAAGGTAAAGTTATAGGTATCGAAAAGTCAGCAGTTTATATCGACATACCACCATTTGGAACTGGTATTATTTATGGACGAGAATATATAAACGCTCGAGATATCATAAAGAAAATCAACGTTGGAGACAGCGTTGCTGGTAAAGTTATAAGCATTTCTAACAAGGACGGCTATATCGAGATTTCTCTAAAGGAAGCTCGACAGGCACTTATCTGGTCAGAAGCAGAGGACGCTATCCGAGACAAGAAAATCTTTGAGCTCCCTGTTCAGGAGGCAAACAAAGGAGGTCTTATCCTTTCATGGCAAGGTATCACTGGATTCCTTCCAGCATCACAGCTTAAAACAGAGCACTATCCACGAGTTTCTGATGGAGACAAGGATAGAATCCTAGAAGAATTAAAGAAACTAGTTGGACAGAAAATATCTGTTGCTATCATAGGAGCTTCTCCAAAAGAAGGTAAACTTATCTTCTCTGAGAAGAACCCTGAGCAGAAAAATAAAGACTATATAATCGGTAAATACGCTCTAAACGACGAAGTTATGGGTGAAGTTACAGGAATGGTAGACTTTGGAGTATTCGTTAAACTAGAAGAAGGTCTAGAAGGTCTAGTACATATTTCAGAAATAGACTGGGCATTAGTTGAAAATCCAAAACTTCTATTCCATATCGGAGAGAAAATCAAAGTAAAGATTATTGAAATCAAAGATGGAAAGATATCTCTATCTATCAAGGCTCTAAAAGAAAACCCTTGGAAAGAAGCTGAGAAAAAATACAAGAAGGACGATATTGTTGAAGGAGTTGTTATCAAATTCAACAAACACGGAGCTCTTGCTTCTATCGAGGAAGGTATTGCAGGTCTAGTTCACATTTCAGAATTTGGATCAGATCAAATCCTACACGACAAACTAGAGTTAGGAAAGAACTACAAGTTCAAAATAACTATGTTTGATGCAAAGGAGCAGAAGATGACACTATCTTATGTAGATCCTAGTAAGAAAGCTGAGTAATTAAAAATATTCAGATAGCAGAGAGGGCGGCCCGTTAGGGTCGCCCTTTTGCGTCAGCGCTCTTCAACGCCAAATTTCTCAATCAGTTCACCATCAAAAGTTCGAATCTCACCCCAAGCTATCCGAGGGAGTTCAATGGATTTGTAGACTGCAGAGTCATAACTCGGCAAATCTATCGTTACAATTTTCCAACCTCCAATTTTCGAATTTGGATCTGGAATATTATAGACCAAAAGTACTGGACC
>CAZKGG010000042.1:0-5183 GCA_964552385.1 uncultured Candidatus Saccharibacteria bacterium | reverse complement strand
AAAGCGGCCATTTATGGTCGCTTTTGTGTTATATGCCTTAAAATAAGGATTAAATTTAAAGGCCGGATTATGCTTGACAAATATTTAATATATGCTATTATATACAAAGCAGTAACGGTCAAGTGACGTACCGTGGGCTATGTCCCAAAATCGTCTAAGTTATATAAACCACAGAAACGAGGTGTTTATAGGGTAAGTCTAGGAGATATGTGTAGAATCTCAAAACTCTGCACAAGTCAAAAAAAGATCACCTGGCATACAAAAAAGAAAGGTCTCTGATGCGTATAGTAATCAGTCGTCGAGTTTGAAAGTCTCGGCGCAACTGTAGGCTAAGGGGAGTCGTGACCCCCAGAGGGATACAGCCGCAAACCAACCCTCGAAAACTTTCAGGACGTCGTGAGACGTCCTTTTTCTTATAAATAAAAGGCCTCGAGTCAGATGACACGAGGCCCATTTTTTAAATCCCTAGTTCAACACAATCCTCGTGGCTTAGGAATTTTTTCCCGAGCCAGCGGAAAATATAGTCAGGGATTGATTTCGCATACGGGATTTCCGGATTGCTAGTTCTCCCGTATGGTTCAAACTGCATATTAATATATTTTTGAGCCAATTCTTTAAGAGGGACACCATACTGGAATCCAGTAGACAAAGCGATGGATGCAAAGTCCCATGTTCCAGATACAGAAGATCCAGTTTTTGCATAAGTAATGAAAACCTCACCGAGACTTCCATCTTCATGCATTCCGGTATTTATGTATACATCGTGCCCACCTTCAATTTCGAACTTGTGAATAATCGCTTTTCTTTCGTCAGGCAATTTTCTGTGATAAGGATTCATATCCGTCACCTCTGTTTTCGATACTACCACTTTCTACCAATATTAAAAGACTAAAAAATATTCTGATATAATGTCATTTATATGACAATAATATTTACTGACGGTAGTTCGAGGGGTAACCCTGGTCCTGGTGGATGGGGAGCAATAGTTTTAAATGATGACAGCGCTGTCGAGTTGGGTGGTAGAGAAGATAATACTACAAACAATAGAATGGAAATGACTGCGGTTATATCTGCGTTAGAATTTGCAAAACATGAAATTGATATAACTCTATACACTGATTCTGCATATGTTTTAAACGGAGCTACACGTTGGGTAAAAGGTTGGGAAAAAAATGGTTGGAAAACATCAACAAAAGAAGATGTTGTAAATCGAGACTTGTGGGAAAAAATAGTACCACTTACTGTTTATAAAAATATTGATTGGCAGTTGGTAAAAGGTCACAGTGGAACAGAAGGCAATGAAAGATGTGATGTGATAGCAACATCATTTGCTGACAACGATCCAATAGTTTTATACAACGGATCACGTGAAAGATATGGGGTAGATATATCGATAAAGAAAGTATCTTCAGATAAAAAATCTAAATCAAAAAGCAAGGCATATTCATATGTGAGTATGGTCGATGGTGTTGTAAAAACTCATAAAACTTGGGATGAATGTAAATCGAGAGTTGATGGTGTTTCAGGTGCACGTTTTAAAAAATCTGTATCACCAGCAGATGAAGAGGAAATTATAAATGAATTTGTTAAATAAAGTAAATGAAAATTTTGTTGACTCATGTCTTGAGAAAAGCCTTTCGCAGGAGTTTAGAAAACAAACGAAGTAATCTGAGTATTGTTTTCTTGAACTACGAGTGAGAAGCGTTTAGCTTCGCAAGACCTTGAGCGTTTTGTAATCAAAATGCGAAAGGTGTACAGTTCCTGTAAGGAAGTTCGCTAGCCCAGAAGGAGCTAGATAGATTGCTTTTTGAAAGATGTGAGGAAAAAGAAATTTTCAGTCACTAATATTAAATTTATGCTACTTCAACTCTCAATAGGTTTCATAGTTGGGATTGCGATAGGGTCATTCATTCCGATTAATTTCGGATTTTTTATTGCCTGTATTTTTCTTACCATTCTAGTTTATTTTTATAAATATTTTGTTGAAGAAAGCGATAAAAATTTTGTAATTATTGTCACATTTATTTTGGTTGGAGTTGTTCTAGGAATGGGTCGGATGCTCGTTTCAGATTTGTATAAACAATCACATTTAGAAAAATATGTTGGACAAAAAATTGATGCAGTGGGGGTGGTTGTTGATGAACCGGATGTTAGAGAAAATAATACAAAGCTCACTGTGAAACTAAATAAAATAGTTACACAAGGTAGAGAGGAGAGTGTTTCTGAAAAAATACTGGTCACTGTTCCTATTTATCCAGAGTACAAATACGGTGATGCAGTCTCACTAGAAGTTACACTTGATGAACCAAAGAGTATCGAGTCAGATGATGGAAGAGTTTTTGATTATCGAGGCTATCTCAGAGTGAGAGGTATCTGGTACACATCAAGGTTTACAAGCATAAAACTACTCTCCTCGGGTAACGGTAACTATGTAAAAGAGATGTTATTCACTTTAAAAAAAAGTTTTACAGAATCCATAAACAACGTGCTACCAGAACCTGAATCTAGTTTGCTTGGAGGACTCTTGCTCGGTGGTAAACAGTCGCTTGGAAAAGATTTGTTGGAAGAGTTTCAAAAAACAGGAACATCACACATTGTTGTTTTGTCAGGTTACAACATTGCGATTGTTGCGGAAAGTATAATGAACGCATTAAAGTTTTTACCAAAAAATATTTCTTTTGGAGCGGGGATGGTTGGGATTATTTTGTTCACCATTTTGTCTGGCGGGGGAGCGTCTGCGTGGCGTGCTGCTATCATGGTTTTGGTGGCATTGTTTGCGAAAAAACTAAACAGAGATTTCAAAGTTTCTCGCGCACTCGGATTTGCTATTGTTTTAATGCTTGCGTCGAACCCAACACTTTTGGTTTTTGATCCGTCATTTCAGTTATCAGTTTTAGCAACTATCGGACTCATTTTTGTTTCACCTTTTGTCGAGCCTTATTTAAAAAATGTTACAGAAAAGTTCGGCCTGCGTGAAATACTTTCATCAACCATCGCAACTCAAATAACAGTTCTGCCTTTTCTGATTTATAACACTGGTATCGTTTCTTTAGTTTCGCTTCCAGTAAATATTTTGATACTTGGAACTATACCACTAACAATGTTTCTTGGATTTATAACAGGAGTCTTTGGTTTGGTTTCACTTTATCTTTCTTACTTACCGGGTTTATTTGCGTATTGCCTTTTATGGTACCAACTAACTATTGTGCATATTGGAAGTATCGTGCCACTGGGTTACATAAAACTCCCAGCATTTTCTGTGGGAGTTTTATGTGGAATCTATTTAATAATTTTTGTTACTTTATTTTATATAAGAAATAAAAATTAACTAAATGATTTTTCAAAATTAGATTCTACCTTCTCCCAGTTTAGGTTTGCGAAAAAGTCTTCGATGTATTGTTTCTTGCCACTTGGTTGATAGTCCGCAACAAAAGAGTGTTCCCACATATCGAGTGCGAGGACTAGAGTACAGTCCTGTAGTTGACCTAGATGCTGTTCGTCAACCCAAGCATTCAAAAGCCTTTTTTCTTTTCTGTCGAAATATAACATTGCCCATCCAACTCCTCGAGTCATTGCCATAGCTTTGAATTGGTTCAGCCAGTTATCAAAAGATCCCCAAAGATATCCTGTAGATTTCATGAGCTCTCCATCTGGATTTACAGGTTTTGGTCCATCAGAAAGTGAATCAAAATAAACTTCATGATTTCGCATGCCGTTGTATTCAAAACTAAATCGTCGATTTAGTTCGTTAATTACATATGGAGCGAAAGCATCTTCTTTTGTGTAACCTTCGTACTGTGGGATTTTTTCTAAAATGCTGTTAGCGTTTTTTACATATCCTGAGTACAGCTTTAAGTGCTCCTCAATAGTTTTTGCACTTATACTTTTTAGTTCAGGAATATTAAATTTTTTTTCTTCAAACTTCATCATAATTTTTTTTGTTATTAAATAATAATCTCCGGAGTAATGTCTTGAGAAAAGCCTTTCGCAGGAGTTTAGAAAACAAACGAAGTAATCTGAGTATTGTTTTCTTGAACTACGAGTGAGAAGCGTTTAGCTTCGCAAGACCTTGAGCGTTTTGTAATCAAAATGCGAAAGGTGTACAGTTCCTGTAAGGAAGTTCGCTAGCCCAGCAGGGCTAGACAGATTGCTTTGCGAAAGACATTGCACAGGAGATTTTCAAAGTTCTAATGGGTATAATATAACATATGCAACGTGCTTTCTCCCATATAAAACAATACTTACGATGGTATGTTTTGCTGCTACTAATAGTTATAAGTATAGTTTTGTTCGGTGTAATTTTACACGAAGACAGAAAAGGCGTTCTTACTTTTGAAGTTTTAAATATCGGCCAGGGGGATAGTCTATGGATCGAGTCACCGACTGGTGTTCAGGTAGTGATTGATGGTGGACCAGATAATGCTCTCATGAAAGAAATACCAAAAGTCATGCCGTGGTATGACAGACATATTGATATGATAGTGGTGACAAATCCAGACAAGGATCACTATGAAGGTTTTCTTTCTCTTTTAAAAAAATACAAAGTCGACACCGTGCTCGAACCTGGTACAACTAGTAAAACAGAAACCTATGCATTGTTGGAAAAAGAAATCACTGATAAGAAAATCGAAAAAGTTATCGCTCGCCGTGGGCAGGTTGTTGATCTAGGTGGGGGAGCATATCTACAAGTCCTGTTTCCTGATAGAGACGTTTCTGGGCTTTCTTCTAACGACGGGTCGTTGGTAATGAAACTGGTATATGGAGAAACTAGTGTGATGCTCCAGGGTGACTCGACTGCAAAAATAGAAGACTACCTTTTGTCGCTTGGAACAACCACTTTAAAAAGCACGATACTTAAAGCTGGTCATCATGGCAGTAGAACTAGTAGTAGTAAAAAGTATATTGAAGTTGTAAAACCTGACTGGGTAGTAATATCCTCAGGAATAAATAACGACTACGGCCACCCACACAGAGAAACTATTGAAACAATGAAAACATTGAATATTCCTACATTTGATACATGTAATAATGGCCGGTTAATATTTGAATCAGATGGAAAGAACTTTATTTTTAAAAATAAAAATCCTAAAGAAGCGATGGTGGGTTGTAAAATATAAATACAATTAGTACTTTGACTTAGTGCTGTTTTGCTGGTACTTTAAAAATAGGAGGCGCAGATGCAC
>CAZKGG010000041.1:0-5631 GCA_964552385.1 uncultured Candidatus Saccharibacteria bacterium | reverse complement strand
TGGCTCACAATCAACAGGCTCTTTATCATCAAACACTACATACACATTGAGTTGTGCAAATGCAAGTGGAAGTGGTTCAAGTAGTGCAACTGTTACAGTTTCTGGGGCTTCATCACCTGATTTAACAGCAAGTGTTTTCTCTTTCCCAACTACAGGTACTGCTGGAAGTGCACAGAACTATATTGCAACTATCTCAAATGTTGGTAGCGCTTCTACTGGAATTGGTTTTAGTAATTTTTTCCAAGTAAATAGTGGCTCGAATGGTTCTGGTACAAGTTATGATAGAACTCCTATTTCTGTATCCGCTGTTGCTTCAGGTGGGTCAGTTAATATTGTGGATTCGATTGCATTTTCATCTGCTGGTAATAAATCAGTAAGGGTGTGTGCAGATAAAACAAGTTCTGCAGGAGGTGGTGTAATCACTGAGTCAAATGAGACTGATGCAAGTAACTGTACTGGATGGACTAATGTTACAGTAAGTGCTGCTCCAAGCGGGTATTCAGTAACAGTAACTCCTACAACAGGTGGAACAGTAAAAAGTGCTGACAATATTCTAAACTGCGGTTCTACATGTTCAAGTCCATATTCTCAAAATTCTACGGTAACTCTACAAGCCTATCCTGCTTCATCGTATTGGAAGTTCAATGGTTGGTCTGGGGATTGTTCAGGATTAGGTCTCTGTGTCTTGGTTGTAAATGGTGCAAAGGTGGTAACTCCTTCTTTTGTTTTAAGGTCATTTAACTATAGTGAATTTTAATTTTATTAGTATCTTATTTTTTATTTGATATAATTTAAATATGAAAAATAAATATTTTTTAATAGCTATTACTATTATTTTTGTTCTGGCTCTTTCTTATACGTTTGGATTGCATTCAAAGTTGTACAGAGCAATATACAGTCCAGTAAAAATGGAACTACCGGCTCCAAATGTACCTATCAAAGAATATGTTTTGGGAGCTAAAGTTGATGCAGTAAATGGAAAAAATATATCGGTAACAGTTTCTCGAATAATGGTTGGGGAAAATGGGAACTTTGTTGACGTTCAGAAAAAAACAGCAACTATATCAGACACAACAATAATATTTTTAACTAAACTAGAAAATAAAAAATTTACAAAAACTCCTGGTACTTTGGCAGATATAAAAGTTGGTTCAAATGTTAGTTTTTACTCTAGTGAAAATATAGCAGTAAAGAATACGTTTACGCCTACTAGGGTAGATGTCTCTCAAAATTAGTTTAAAATGTCTCTGTTTAGAGTCTTTTTAGACCTGTGGATAACTCGTATTGACACTATTTACAAAGTACGTATTCAAAGGTATTATATATTCAGAAACTAGCCAGGTGGCTAGTGGTTTCGCCCAAGGAGGGTGCTATGATTCGTCGATTCATCGTCGTTGTCGCCCTCATGATGGGCGTCGTATTCAGTGGGTGTGGCAAGTCTACAAGCCCTGTTTCACCAACGCCTTTGTCGACTCCTTCATTGGAATCGACGCCAGTGGTGAGCGTGGTGTCGAATGACCCAGTTTCTGGTACTGGGGTGGTTTCTTACAACCTCAACATAAAGGGTTTTCCACCATATTCGGTCGTTGGCGTTTACCCTTGCTGGGGTAACAGTCCGACTTCGATCGAAGGGCCTTGCCCCCTCGCTTCAACGTCACTTGCTGACGGTAATGGTCGGACGCAGTTCGCGGTGGGTAACTTCCCAATCCCGCTACCACCAGGAACTCACAATTACTTTGTGATTGTGGTGGCTGGTGATATCGTAACCCCGCCCCCAATGCCACCTCCAATCGTTGCTGTCCCAAGTGGGGCAGTCGTCTACGCAGTGCCATCTAATAACTAGTTGGTTACGTTGGAAAAAGTCAGGTTTGTCTATGGACAAGCCTGGCTTCTTTCTTTTTGTGTTAATAGCTATATTTTTTTTAATTAAAATTTGATAATATGATTGTATGTTGAAGAAAATTTTCACTAGACCTATCTATTTTATTTTTTTATTTTTTAGTTTATTTTTTTATTCAAGTTTGGTTGTGGCTGATACGGTTGTTTATAGTTGTGCAAGTAATCAGACAAATGTTTGCACACAAACTATTAGTGTGGCACAGCATATAACGAGTATTAATGTAATGGCTGATGCTCAAATCAATTATGACGGAGGTAACCCAGACGGCAGAGTTGACGTCACTGTTTGTGGTGCCGATGCTGATGGTGGTAATAGATTATGTATAAACACAAATTTTGGTAGCTACTTGCAAACTGCTTTTAATGAAAGTTTTTCGGCTCCTTCTGGTTCTAACTGGAAAAGAATAACAATAACTATTTATTCTGCTTCACTTACAGGTAGTGCTTATGGACCGAGTACCTATGTTACTGCAACAGCGAATACTGTTCCAGATACTACGACCCCCCCTACACCTCTAGGTACTATTTGTGCTCAGGTCTACGGTGCTCCAGCAAGCCAGTTTACTTTTACCGATCCAAATGGCACTTCGAATTTGTATTTCAATTCAAAATGTACAGATGATATAGCTGGTACTTGGACTATAGGTAATATTCCTACTTTATCAGGTTACGATGGTCCATATCTGAAGGCTCCTGGCACTAGTCAAACTGTTGATATTGGTTACTCACAGACAGTTGGCAATGAGGGTTGGATTGGTTGGGATATTTTATACGTACAGAAAAAGTATCGCTGTAGTGGTGGAGGGTCATGTATACAGGATAACGTATATGGTGATACCACCTCATCAAACTGTAACAACTCTTGTATTGCTCCTCCATCAGTCCCTACAGCTTCAATTAGTGCCTCACCAACTAGTGTAACAAGTGGAGGTTCATCAACCGTAACCTGGTCATCAACTAATGCAACTTCTTGTAGTGTCACTCCTGGTGGTTGGACTGGGACGTCTGGTTCTCAATCAACTGGTGCATTATCAACAAATACAACATATACAGTTAGTTGTACTGGTTCAGGTGGTAATGTATCAAGTAGTGCAACAGTTGCAGTAACATCTGCGTCTGCTCCCGTTGTCACTATCTCTGCTTCACCAACTAGTGTAGCAAGTGGTGGTTCATCAACACTTACATGGTCATCAACAAACTCACCAACATCTTGTACAGCATCAAATGGTTGGAGTGGAGCTAAAGCTGCATCTGGCTCACAATCAACAGGCTCTTTATCATCAAACACTACATACACATTGAGTTGTACAAATGCAAGTGGAAGTGGTTCAAGTAGTGCAACTGTTACAGTTTCTGGGGTTCCGGTAAGCGTAACCGGTTCTTGTGGTACAGCAAATAAAACATATGCATCTGGTGTAACTTCATTTGGAAGTGACACTTTCTGTACTACAGGTACAGCATCTCCACCATCTCCTGCATTCCCATCTCAAGGTGGATCTACAAACTGGTCATGTCTAGGTTCAGGCGGAGGTGCAAATGCTTCATGTAATGCAACAAGAACAGTATCTGGGTACTCAGTAACAGTAACTCCTGCAACAGGCGGAATAGTAAAAAGTGTTGATAATATTTTAAACTGCGGTTCTACCTGCTCAAGTCCATACGCTCAAAATTCTACAGTAACTCTACAAGCCTATCCTGCTTCATCGTATTGGAAGTTCAATGGTTGGTCAGGAGATTGTTCAGGTACTGGTTTATGTGTGCTCGTTGTAAATGGTGCAAAGTCAGTTACTGCTAGCTTTGTCTTGAGGTCGTTTGATTATAGGGAATTCTAAAACACTCTAGATTGCTTTTTTGGTCCAAATCAATATAATAGTGAGGTTAATAAAAGCGCTTTAAATATATAAAATTATGCTGAAACACCGGGTTTTATCAATATTCTTATTAGTAGCAGTAGTTCTCGTAGGTCTTTTTGTTTATAAATCAGAAAAGGCAAGTGTATCAGAGTCTCCAAAGCTAGCAAAATATGCATTTAAGCTTGGTCTTGATTTAAATGGAGGAACAGAACTGACATACAAGGCTGATGTATCAAAAGTAAAATCTGGAGATATAAATGGTGCAATGTCTTCTCTTCGAGATGTTATTGAAAGGAGAGTGAATCTATTTGGTGTTTCAGAGCCAGTAGTTCAAGTTGAAAATCCTGGAGTAGTAACTGGTTCAGTTGATCACAGACTATTAGTTGAGCTACCAGGTGTTACTGATATTCAGCAAGCTGTAGCGCTTATAGGAAAAACTCCATCACTCGAGTTTAGACTTGTTCGACCAGAAGCAAAAAACTTTACTGAAGAAGAATTGAAAAATAAATCAATAGACGAGGTTTACCTATCAACTGGTCTAGACGGTCATTATTTAAGCAGAGCAGAGGTGCAGTTTACTACAGCCGGAGGAGGCCAGTTGGGAGGACAAGCTACAGTTGGTATAAAATTTAATTCAGAAGGAAAAGATTTATTTGCAAAAATAACTCGAGAGCATAAAGGTGAAATATTGGCTATCTTTCTAGATGGACAGGTTATTTCTGCACCGATTATCAGAGATGAAATAACAAATGGAGAAGCTGTGATATCAGGTGGAAATCCTCCTTTCACAGCTGATCAAGCTAAATCACTAGTTAGAGATTTGAATTATGGAGCACTTCCAGTTCCTGTTGAATTGATTTCAACACAGACAATCGGGGCATCACTTGGAGCTGATGCAAAAAATTCAGGAGTAAAAGCTGGTTTTGTTGGTTTCGTTATACTTGTAGCATTTCTTATTCTTTGGTACAGACTTCCAGGAATTGTTGCTTCAGTTTCTCTTGTTATCTACATCATTCTTTCACTAGCTATATTTAAAATAATTCCTGTTACATTTACTGCAGCTGGTATTGCTGGATTTATTCTATCTATAGGTATGGCAGTTGACGCAAATGTTCTTATATTTGAAAGAATGAAAGAAGAATTGAAAAAAGGTAAGTCAGTTAATGATTCTCTTCACGAAGGATTTTCTAGAGCATGGCTTTCAATTCGAGATTCAAACATTTCTTCTATCATAACTGCAATTATTCTTTTCTGGCTCGGAACAAGTGCTATCAAAGGTTTTGCTTTGACACTCGGTCTCGGAGTTGTGATTTCAATGTTCACAGCTATAACAGTTTCAAGAACATTCTTGTTTGCTATAGCTCCTAGAGGAAATGGTCAGGGCAAGATGTCGAAGTTTTTATTCAGTAACGGCTTACACTTTAAATAATAAATATATGTTTATAGTAAATAATCGAAAATTCTTCTTTATTCTTTCAGGATTACTTGTAGCGGGATCAATCGCTGCAGTAGTAATGTTTGGATTTAATTTTGGAATTGATTTTAAAGGGGGATCAATATTGGAGGTTAGTTATCAAGGCTTTAGACCAGCTCCTGAAACAATAAAATCAGATTTGAACAATCTTGGATTGGGTACATATATTCTTACTCCATCTGGAAATTCAAATTACACACTTAAAACTAGAGACATAACACCAGATGAAAAGGTGATGGTAATGAGTGCATTTCAAAAAGATCCTGCAAACCCTGCAAAAGAAGAGAAGTTTAACTCTTTGGGTCCAGTAGTTGGAAGTCAGCTTAAAAATAAAGCAATGGTTGCAATTGCTATGGTAGTTTTGGCAATTGTTTTGTTCATTACTTTTGCTTTTAGAAAAGTTTC
>CAZKGG010000040.1:0-5655 GCA_964552385.1 uncultured Candidatus Saccharibacteria bacterium | reverse complement strand
TCTGGCAAAGAAAACAGTTGCTGGCCTTACTGCACAGACTGTAAACTGGATTAACTCTGGTTTTAATGGAAATCCAGGTTATCTAACAGATCCTGCACAATTTTTCTTAAATATTGGTGATAATGTAGCCTCTGACTATATTTCTAGAGACCCTAGATTAAATAGTCTTTGTACACCATTTAAAGCAGAGGTTAAAATTGCATTAGTAAAGAATCATCTATTAGAGGAGCAGGGTTCGTCTTGTACACTTAGCAAAATCAAAGATAATTTTGAAGGTTTTCTAAATGACTTTAGTCAGGGAGGTTGGGAGGGTTGGTTTGAAGTAACCCAAAGTGACCAAGGGAATCCATATGGGGCATATCTAGCTGCTCAAGATATGCTAAGTGTAAAAATAGGCAATCAAAAATCAAAATACCAGAAACAAATCGACTTGGGTAGTGGAATACTTTCGTTTGAAAAATGTAAAAAGGATAGCATATTAACACAAGAAATGGTTGACGGTTTTGTTGGACCAACACAAGACAATACAGACCCAAATTTTGTTGGACCAACAGAGGATGGAATTATTGAAAGTGGCCAATACAAAGGCTATAAAGTAGGGGACTGTATCAACAACGATATGGAGACTGTTACTCCTGGTAGTGTTATAAACGATTCACTCAAAAAAGCCTTGGGGTCTGGTATTGACCAGCTTAACCTAGCCGACTCATTTAATGAAATCATTGGTGCACTAGCAACAAATCTATTTTCTAGAGTAGTTGGTGGTAATGGTGGGGGTGGACTAAAGGGCGCTGGAAACAAAAATTCTCTTTTACAAAACACTATTTCATATCAGGAATCGAAACCAATTATCACACTTATTGGACCAAAAATCATAAATGTACAAGTTGGACTAAGGTTTGACGACCCTGGTGCCATAGCCTCTGACTCTGTTGATGGCGACATATCTGAATACATACAAACTTCGGGAATACTAGATACTTCAAAAGTGGGGACATATGAGCTAACGTATAACGTATCTAACTCCCAGGGTATACCAGCAAAAACAGAGAAAAGAACTATTAATGTGATGGTTGACGTATCTGCTCCAGCAGCAATATGTAGCGCTGTATCAAACGGTAGAGGCAATGACCCTGGAGCACCTACTGATCCAGTAGATTTTGAGAAAGATTTTGCAAATGTTGTCTTTGATCAATCTGAAATATCGAACTGGACAAAAAAAGCACAACTAAATGGTGTTGATGCTAACAACACTACCATCAGCTTTGACTACAAGACCGTAGACACATGGCCACTTATACAGGTTGGAAACATGCCACCACCAAACACATTTGGAAGCGCATGGGTACTGGTATGGAGATATGAAAATTTTCCAGACTTGGTTCTAAGTAGCACATCAGTTGCTGAACTTAGAGAATTTCAAGATATGCTCAATCAGCAAAAACTAGCGATTGAGAGCATCCTTTCTAAACTCATTGAGTACAATAGTGCAAAAGATGCTTCGAATGTGGATGCAGAAATTCGCAACCTATTTAGTTATTCATATACGTATACCCTACCACAAAAAGATTCGCAGGGTAGAGTGTCTTATGGTTATGAAAAAGGTGTCGTTCAAACATCTATTGATGAAAGAGGCTATGTAGATGAACTTTTACTAACAAAAAGAGAACAAGTTATGATTGATTTTATTTCAGCTCAGGAGTCATACTGGCAAGGTGGACTAGGTGAATTAATAAACTTGAAACAAGAGTACGAAAATGCTGGCAATGGAGACCCTGTTAAACTAACTTATGGATTAAAATTTGTTCCACTAATTAGAAACGTACCGCCACTTATTAGCTCACTTATTGCAAGAATTGACAGAGCAATATATATCGCCGACAGTATTGCTAGTGGTAAAACATCAGAGGGTTCATGGCATGCATATCCATTTACTTATATGACTTCACAAACTAGAAATGACTTTAAAGTAGATGCTCTATTCTGTGCTGATCCAAACTTTAAACCAACTGAGAACGACACATATGGATTTATGATTTCAACCCCAGCAAATAACACAAACGCACTGAACAAAAAACAAAGATCAAATATATTTGCTTATAAATGGCCAGCTATAACAAGAGTAGCACCTCCACAAACACCAAGAATACCGCCGCCACCCACACCAACTCAAGAACCCGCTTGTACACAAAAAGGCACTGATGAGCAAAACTACATACTACCTCTTCTTAATGGGGGAACTGCTCCAAATCAAGCAGCGTCAATGTTGAACCAGCAATTTAATCTGGGTAATGGAGAATCTGCAGTTTATTATTCGGACAGTAATACAATAGGTTTACCAGAATTTTATGCAGCTGGACCAACACCAACTAGACCAGTGTCTCCACAAACAGGCCAACCTTGGGATATTGTTGTTAGATGTTCAAACACACCAACTGGTGGAGGGGGAGGCGGAAGATGTGCAGATCCAGGAAATACATCACCAGACTATAGAGGAGCTGTAATGGGTGCGAGAGATGCTGTAATAGCTAACAATCCAAGTCTTGCCTCATCAATGAATACAATGGATAACTCAAGGGCTTTTACTAGCCAGTTAGCATCTCAACTACAAGGTTCAGGCTATCAAGCGTCAAGTAGAGTTCTAAGTGGTAATGACGTTCTTCATACTGAAAATTATGTTGTAGTGTGGAAATCTGGAGATAGTGCTATGGAAAGATACGAAGTGGTAAACAACGCTGGAGACGGAAATACGACGATACAAAACGCGACAACTAACCCGCAGTATAGTGGAGATATACCACTAAGTTGTACGCAATAATATAAAAAACAAAAAAACTAACTTTGGTTAGTTTTTTTGTTTATACTTTTCAACAATTTAACTAGTATGTATTGCTATGTTTGTTATATAATATATTGAAATATATGTCTTTTATTATATCAACGTGTGAGAATATAAAAGATAACTTATCAAACACAATAAGGGTTTATATGTTTTATTTAAAAAATCAGTTTTTTCCTTATAAAATGTAGATGAAAAAATTTTTACCTTACATTTTAATATTAACTATATTTATAGGAACTTTTGCTCCTTTTGAAAAAGTATTTGCATCACAAGCTAATCCATATGAAGAATGTAATACTGACCAAACAAACAAGCCGTGTACACCTTATTTTTGTTGGGATAATGATGGAAATGTATATAGGAGTGGAATAGGTGCTGATATATGTTACAACGCTGGTTACAGATGGGGTAGTATCGAACAATATGGGACAGGATCGAGTAAATATAACCCTAAACCAGGAGTGCTCGCAGAAGAAAAACCTACTGATAGCGCATCCTGTGGAATAAAAACAGGGTGGTCATTTGGAGGTTGTCTTGCAATGATACTCGCAAGAATTGTTTGGATATTAATGAAAATCGCTTCATTTATCCTGGGTTTAGCCGGAATGCTCCTAAACTTTGTTATTAACATAACCGTTGTGCAAATGGCTGACAATATGAGTGGTATGACCGGTATAAATGTTGCATGGAAGATTATCCGAGATGTTATGAATATAGGGTTTATTTTTTTACTAGTATTTCAAGGTGTTAAACTTATAATAAGCCAGGACGACATAGGAAGTATTAAGAACTTTATTTTTGGTATAGTTTTAGCTTCACTACTTATCAACTTTAGTCTCTTCTTTACTAGAGTTATCATAGACTCATCAAATATAATAACCATAGGAATATACAATTCAATAGTTGGTGACCCAGACGGAAAAAGCACTGGTGCTGATAGGGGATTATCAAACTCAGTAATGCAGTCACTAGGAATACAGAGTTTTATGAGTCTTAAGGGTATTGACATGACGACCGACTCTGATGAATATGCAAACTTAGTATCAAACCTAATGGCTACAGTTTTGTTTCTTATAACAGCTTTTGTGTTTCTGGCGGTGAGTGCAATGTTTGTAGTTAGATATATAGTGCTTATATTTTTACTCACACTATCTCCAGTGGCATATATGGGTCTTGCATTCAAAGATCTAAAAGCCACCGCCAGTCAGTGGTGGAGCACACTCATGGGTCAGATTATTTTTGCACCACTGTTTATGTTAATGATGTTAGTCACACTAACACTCATAGCTGGAAATGTAACAATGGCGACTCAAGCAGGAAGTGTTATTGGTGCAAATGTTGAATCATTACAAGGTGGAGCCCTCCAACAAACTTTAAACACGCTGTTTAACTACGTAATTATTATTGGATTTATGATAGCTTCTCTTGTTACAGCAAAGAAATACTCTGCTCAAGGAAACTCTTATGTAAGCAAGATGAGTGGTTGGGCAAACTCAAAAGCAACACAGTTGGGAGGTAAAGCTGTATTTGGTGTTGGTGGAGCTGTAGGCAGAAACACTATTGGAGCAGGAGCAAGTAGACTGGCTCAATCACAAGGGTTTCAAAATTGGGCTGGTAATTCATGGGTTGGCCAGCAAGCACTTAGAGCCACCAGAGGAGCAGCTACTTCAAGTTTTGATGTGAGAGCAACTGCAGCAGGAGCAGGACTTAGAAGTGCTCTCGGTTCAGATTTAGGTAAAGCTCAAGAGGGTGGATACGACAGAACACTAGCAGATAAAACAAAGAAAAAAGAAGCTTTTGGTCAATCATTGAGAGGAAACAGGGCAAGGGAGAATTATGCAGCCAGAATATCTGGTGGAATGTTTACTAGAGGTGGAAGTAACAGTTCAACAAATACCGTGTTTGGTGTAATGGGTAGAAGTGACCGTGTTGTGGCATCTAGAATCCTAAATGGACAACTAACTCCGCTAGAGACAAATGAACAAAATCTAACAAACCGTGAAAATCAACTATCACAACAATTAACAAATATGAATAATGAACTAGCAGCATTAAATGCGACACCTTTGGCATCAAGATCCGCTCAGCAAACTGCTCGAATTAATACATTAAGTGACACAACAACAACACCCCCTCCAGCAGGATCTCCACCTGGAACCCCACCTATTCCAACAAACAGAAACAGTATTGCGTATATAGATTACCAATTAACATCAACACAAAATAATCTAGCAAGAGTAACTGCAGAGGTTAGTAGAATAAGAGGATTGATTGGAAGTAATGGTCTACAAAATTCAGACAACAGACCTGGTTACGGAATTACCAATGCACAAACCAACACAACTAGAGGACAAAGAGCAGACGAACAAAACTTCTAAAATATATGACAATAGATTTTCAAAAAGTTGCAGACGCATTTGAACACAGCCATCAGGGTATAGTGGACTTGATGCTATCAACTGATCTTGCTCAAAAGATAGAGGACATCGCAATAACAAACAAAATACAAGAGGATATGTTTCCACTATTAGTTGATGAAATTGGCTATGTCATACTGGGACTAAAACAAAGATTTGCCTTCAAAGAATCACTCTTAGAAATAGGTATGGAACCAGCTATGGCAGAAGTAATAGCAAATAAGACGGAAGAAGTTGTTTTCAGACTAATAGACGAAGCAAAAAAATATTCTTTAGTCGAGAATCGGGAAACAAAAGAGGGGGCAACAAACACTAGGTGAGTTGTTGTGTCGGGTATGAACTGTTGGGCAAAAAAGTTTTTCGTAGATTACAAACCATCTGCAACTGACCTTTTGG
>CAZKGG010000039.1:0-5740 GCA_964552385.1 uncultured Candidatus Saccharibacteria bacterium | reverse complement strand
CAATAGATGTTGCAATAGCAAGTAGTAGTATTGCTATACATGAGTGTAAATAAAATAGATTTAAATTTTTTGTTCGAGCAAATACATAAAAACCTGTAAATGCATACACTAGCATCCAAATAGCAATGACCAATGACTGGTAAATTGTAGGTATGATACTTGTTGTAAAACCTAAAATAAGTATTGAGTTTACTATAGCTAGATATGAGTCCTTACTATCAGTATTTGATCCATTGCGAACCATACTCCATATTCCCACGAGCATATAAAAGAGAGATATTGAATATGTTATGAGTAAAACTATATACTTTAGATTATATCTGTGCATTGAACCTCCAAATATATTGCCAAAACTATATACAAGAATTCCAGTAATACCAATCAAAGCAACGTTTTTCCAATTCTTAACAATAGAAATCCATATTGCTGCAACTGATGTTACACCTAAATACATATACAGAAGAACAAGATTCATATCAGCTGTATGTGAAAGTATTGGAGCCAAAACAGAAATAAACATACCGTAAATCGCTAGTTTCTCTTCGTCCGATGCAACAGCTGTCATATTTACATATAACGAAACAGCAAATACCAACATTAAAACTAAAGTAGGTGCAAAAAAGTCATAATAATACTGACCGGCAAGTAGAGTGATGATTATAAGTGCAGATCCTAAAATAGTGAAAGCATTTCCCTGAACTTTGTTTCTAGATAACCTGAATGTACCGAACAAAGTCACCAATGTTCCCAAAACAATACCTAGCGTTATTCTTCCCACTGGTCCAATCCAGTTATTTGCAAAAGCATAACTTACAAACCACCCTACCCCAAGGATGATTAATATTACACCTATTTTAAGCAGTAGATTTTCTTTAAACCAGTCTGCGATTGGGCTACTTACATTTTCGTCTTCAGTTATAGATATTCTTTGTGTTAATGGAGTGCCTTCCGGTTTAGATAGTTCTTGTGCAGATAGTGGATATTTAAAGTTCTGTGGAATTTGATCACCAACTATATAATTTGGATCTATTTCTTTAACACTTTGCATTTGTGTCTCTACTTTCTGCGCTGTTTTTATATCATTAACTTTTAGTACAGAAATTTGTTGCTCTAATTTATTAACTTTATCAGTTAGCTTTGATGTTCTAGAGTAGAGAATGATGATTGAGACGAGCAAAGCAAAGGTCCACAAACTAGGCACAAAGTAATATAGTTCGTACATATTTATTTATAAATGATAATGTGGATAAATTATACCATTTATATATATTGTAGACTGTTTAACTATCCACAAACTAAATACTTGGAAAATAAGCTAGTGGATCTAGATATGCTCTAATATCAGCCAATGGTATTGTTGCTTCTTTACAACCTCTACTATTAATAAATTTTTCAATTCTTACACCCTGTGAAACATAAACGCTTATGTGTAAATGAGGGCCAGTTGAGTAACCAGTATTACCCGAAAACCCGATAAGATCGCCTGTTTTAAGTCTTTGACCTTTTTCTGCTGATATTACAGATAGATGCCCATATATAGTTGAAAGACCATTACTATGTTGCACAAAAACCCACTTACCAAAAGAGTAACAACCAGGATAAATATCTGTATTACCAGTACCCAAGACAACACCATCTAATACATTCATAACTTTAGTACCCACACTTGCTCTAAAGTCCACTCCGTTATGAGATCCAGATGTATAAAGTTTTTCAGCACCCACTGTTTTACCAAATCTTTGAGTAAGATATACATTTTCAAGTGGCCATGAAAATATTCCAGTTTTTCCCTTAGGGTAACTAGCTGGATCAATCATATAGTGAAGCTCTGATTCGTAATCATAAACTTCCTTTTCAAATTGGGTCTTCAACTGTTCTTTTGTCTTAACTAAAGCTTTAAATGCTTGCTCTTTATTTTTTGTTTCTGCAAGTAAGTCAGCTTTTTCTTTTGCTGTCATTTCGACAGCTTGTTTTTTTCCAGAGAGATCTTCTTTTAAGGATATAAGTTGAGTTTTCTGCCCCTTTAAACTACCTTGTTTTAACTGCATATCCTTTTGTAGGATAGCCAATTCTTTTGACTTATCTCTAATACTTTCACGTATTTGTCTTGTATCATCTATATCTTTCCAGACATCCCCTATATTGCTATTTGAAAGAATTAGCTGAATAAAACCGGATTCTTCAATATAATAAGCGCTTTTTAATGCATTACTCACTGCAATTTTATTATTTTCAATACTTTCTTCAGCCTTTTTGATCTCATCTGATAGTTGAGTAATAGTAAGGTTCGTTTTAACTATTTTATTCTCAGTTAGATTTATATCTGTACTTATTTTTTTCTTGGTTAAATCCAAGGTTTTTATTGTAGATTGAAGAGTTTTTGCTTGACCTTGGGTATTTGTGATTTCAATATTATATTGACTAATCTCAGACTCTAGCTGTTTGATTTGATTTGTTCTCTCTTCGATCTTACTTTTTAAAACATCAGTTGTAGTTGCTGTTTGTGAGTAAACAACGTTTGTGAATATAAAAAATACTAAAACATATAAAAAATATTTAAGATAATTTTCCGATTGCATCTGTTATTCTCTTAATACTCTCATCTCTGCCAAGTATGTATATCAATGTAAACGGATCAGGACTCTTTTCCTTACCAGAAAGAGAAGCTCTGAGTGGCCAGAGTACCTCTCCCCTACCATTTAAGGTTGCATAATCAAATATTAAAGATTTTATTTTTTCAGCTGAATCAAAATTGTCATCTCCAACTTTGTTTAAAATATCTAATACCCATTTAAGATGTTTCAGAGTAACTTCATTGTTTTCAACACCCTTCCAACTAAGTAAAGATACATCATAGTTTGGCGACTCGAAATAGTACTCTATTTCTCCATCAGCTATCATTTTATCTATATCAGACCATTTAGATATGTAATCAGATACCGCCTCTGAAACTTTTGATAGAAAAACCTTATCATTTAATTTATCATTTTGAGAAACAGACGGATTATTCTTTATACGTTTTACAATTTCTTCAGCAACAATATTTTTAGGAAGCATCTTTATATGTTCCTTGTTCATCCAATCCAACTTATCTTCATTAAATGCCCCACCAGCTTTTTGAATTTTATTAATATCAAAGGCACCAATAAGCTCGTCTCGTGTAAATATTTCCTTATCAGTACCAGGATTCCAGCCTATTAGAGCCAGAAAATTAACCATTGCATCCGGTAAATAGCCCTCGGTTCTATATTCCAATATATCCTTGGCTCCATCTCTTTTTCCAAGTTTTTTTGTTCTATCGTCTCTTAAAATTGGAGGAAGTGAAACGAAAATTGGATAATCAAAACCCAGAGCATCATAAAGACTTAAAAACTTTGGAGTGCTAGATATGAACTCATCACCTCTCATAATATGTGTCACCCCCATATTGTAGTCATCAACAATATGAGCAAAATTATATGTAGGAAAACCATCACTTTTTATCAATATAAAATCATCAAGAGCTTCTTCTCCTGCCTCTAACTCTCCCCTAACAGCATCTATCCATTTATATCTTTTAACCTCTGGAACTTTAAATCTAAGTGGTCTTTTACCATCCCAAGCATCAAATTTATCTGGTCGATGATCTCTGTATAAGAACGGTCTTTTTTCCTGCTCTGCATTTTTTCTAAATTCAGCTAGTTCCTCTTGTGTATACGGGTCAGGATAAGCCAACTCTTTTTCAATAAGTTTATGTGCGTACTCTAAATATGTTGACAATCGTTCTGATTGAATTACAGAGCCAAAATCCCCAGGTTTATCTGGGCCAAAATCCCATTCCAATCCTAACCATTTAAGTGATTCTTGGATATGCTCTACAGATCCAGGGACTTCTCGCTCTTTATCTGTATCTTCAATTCTCAATATAAAAGTTCCATTATTTTTTCTAGCAAACAGATAAGCAAACAGTGCAGTACGAACACCTCCAATATGCATAAAACCAGTTGGAGAAGGAGCAAATCTTGTTACAATTTTTTTAGAATTATCTGACATATTATTTTTCATGTTCCAAACCTATTGAAAGTAGCTCTTTTGCAATAAGCTCAGCAGAATCTCTTCTGGCAAAAGCTTTTGCTGAGCTAGACATTTTTTCATATTCTGCAGGGTTTGAAAGAATTCTATCAATTTCTGACACCAATACACCTGTAGCCATATTTTTTTCTTCTATTACTATAGCACCACCAGTTCTCGCATAAGCGTATGCGTTTGACCGTTGATCATGACTTGTTGGTTCAGGAATAGGAACAATAATTGAAGGTTTGCCCCATGAAGCAATTTCGAATATTGTAGATCCTGCTCTAGAAATAACAATATCAGCCAAGCCTGATGCTCTTCTCAATGTAACTAGATTAAGATATGGATATGCTTTATATCTATCTTTAAAATTACTATCTTGCAGAACAACTTTCGCAGTTTCTTCTATAACAGAATAATTATTATTTCCCGTTTGATGAATAATCTGATATTTCTTTACTAGCTCAGATAAAGCGTCCATTATGGCTTCATTTATAAATTTTGAACCAGTTGAACCGCCTATTATAAGTATAGTTTTTATTTCTGAATTAAAACCAAAAAACTCATAAGAGTCTGTAGCCAAAGGATCCATTGTTTCTTTTCTAATAGGGTTTCCTGTATATGCTGTTTTTTCAGATTTGAAATAATTAACAGCTTCTGGATAAGACACTGCGATTTTTCTTGCAAACTTGCCAGCCCATTTATTTACTTTTCCTGGTTTACTATCTGATTCATGGATAACAATTGGAATAAAAAGAATTCTTGCGGCAAACATAGCTGGAAAGCTAGCGTAACCTCCTTTTCCAAAAACAACATCAGGATATATTAAAAACATTTTCCATATTGCAGACAATACACCAAAAAAAGTTTTAAATAGGTCAACAAAATTTAAAATAATATTTTCTGGAGATAGTTTTCTTCTCAGTTTTCCGGCAGAAACTTTTATAAAAGTAATATTATTTTCATACAAAAGAGTTTCGTTGTATGGATCAGTTGACATATAAAATAACTCGGGCTTTAAAAGCTTGTTTTCTTTTGAAGTTTCATTAAGCTCCTGAGCGACTGCAATTAGAGGGTAAAAATGACCACCAGTACCTCCACCTGTAAGTAATATTTTCATTTAATTTATGCTTTCTTATTTTTAGATATATTCAAAACTATTCCTACTTCTGCCAAAGTCATAAACAATGCCGTACCACCATGACTCACAAAAGGCAAAGTAATACCCGACAGAGGTAAAACCCCAACCATAGCCCCTATATTTACAAAGGCTTGAGATACTATCAGTATAACAATTCCAACAACCATTAGTCTACCGAACTGATCCGTGGTGTTACTCGCTATTTTGAGTCCTCTAACAGCAAAAAAAACAAAAACTAATGACAACACAACTTTTTTTCTCATTTCTCAGTTAAAAGGCTTACCGCAACATAAGCTGTTATAGCACAGGTAGAATTAGTATGGTTCGTTAAGAAGGAGAGAGGGTCTCCTTAACCTGTCACTAAACACGTGAGAAGAGAAAAGAATGTTGATAATAAGACTAATAGTGCTGACAGTAAAAAAAAGATGGCGCCTAAGAAATATTATTTGATTTATTTTTGGAAGAACAAACCGGTACTATAGTAAGCTATTTGTGAAGATGGTAGGACTCAAATAGTGAATAAGAAAAAAGGAATGAAATATTTAA
>CAZKGG010000038.1:0-5802 GCA_964552385.1 uncultured Candidatus Saccharibacteria bacterium | reverse complement strand
TTCAAATTGATACCATTAATGAATATAGAACCTTCTGTTGGTTCATAGATACGACACAAAAGTTTAACCAAAGTCGTTTTACCAGCTCCATTATTACCAACTAAACCGATGTTATCTCCAGCATTAAATGTTAAATTTACATTTCGCAAGCTCCATTTATCTGAATTTTGATATTTAAATCCCACATTTTCAAATACAATTTCTGGAGCGTGATTGAGAGATAATTTTATTGGATTCTTTGATTCAATAATGGCTGGCTTTGTATTAAAAAAAGTAATCATGTCTCCAACAATAAGCTGATTTTCGTATTGTCCTGATACTGTAGTCAAAAGATTACCAATAGAATTCCTGACATTTGAAAGTGTTTGCATCATATACACCAAAGCTCCAATTTCATACACACCAGAAAGAACACCGTTTACAATAAGATACAAACCAAGAGCAAAACCACTAAAAGCAAGGATGTCAGAAATTATTATCCAAACAAACCTATTCTTTTCTAAATTTAGTTGTTTCTCAGAAAATGCTTCTAGAATTTCTCTCATCCACTTCATTATTTTCTTTCCAGACTGTAAAAGTTTTGTTTCAATGAGAAACGTCTTACTGTTTATGTGTTGTCTGAGATCGCCAAAACGTCGTTGCTCCAAAGAATCTTTTGCCCATATACTCCATGAATAGCTAGCGTATTTTATATCTGTAATAAAAGATGGAATTGCGGCACATATTACCGCAAAATACACCCAAGGATTGAAGTGTAGTGCCAATACCGTACCCACAACAAGACTTGAAACTGCTCTTAAACTATCTAATTGAGCAGCACTTAGTTGATAAATAGGATTAGGGCCATTACGAAATGTTCTTTGCATCAAATCCTGAAATGATGGGTCTTCATAGGTTGCGATATCAATACTTTCGCGTTTTCTGGCAATCTCAAGTTCTGTTTCTAGTTGCAACTTAGACATTCTTCGTCGGCCAACATACGACTGCACATCCCCAAGAATACTCGGCAAGGCTCCTGCTGCAGCATATAGTGCAACTGTGTACCAAATGTTAGTCACTGATGCTGAATTGTTTACACCAGCTATAATTTGAGTTACCAATTTCCCAAGAAAAAAAGCACTTGCATACGGCAAGGCTCCTGAAATTAAATAGTAAATAGCAGATACTGCACTTTCAGTTGGTGCAAATCTAAAAATATGTTTTATTACAAAACTAATACTTTGAATATAATTTTTTATTGGTTGCATACTAAATTTAATATAGCTTCACCCCGACAGCATCTCTAACCTCATCCATCTTTTTTTCTGCTTTAGCTTTTGCTCTCTTTCCACCCTCTTTTAGAATATCTAATACATAATCTGTATCATGAGCTATTTGATCTCTCTTTTCGCGTAGTGGTGCAATAAAAGCATCAATATTTTTTATCAAAATTTCCTTTGATTCCTTGTGTCCTATCTCCCCTTTTTCATATCTTTCTTTTAAAACAAATAAATCCTCAGACTTTGAGAAAAGTTTATGAAGTTTGAATACATTATCCTCTTCTGGATTCCTTGACTCATTCATTGGTTTAGAATCCGTAGGAATAGACATCACTGCTTTTGTAATTTCATCTAGCGTAGCGAAAAGTGGGATTGTGTTTCCATAACTCTTGCTCATTTTTTGACCGTCTGTACCAGGAACAACAGCTACCTCACCAAGTATTTTTGATTCTGGAAGTTTAAATATTTCTTTTCCAAATGTGAAATTAAATTTCTGAGCAGTGTCACGAGTATACTCAACATGTTGTTTCTGGTCTTGTCCTACAGGAACAGCATCAGCATCATAAAGCAAAATATCAGCAGCCATAAGCATTGGGTAGTTAAAAGTTCCTACACTTATTTCCTTATTTTTTGCCTCAGCATCCTTAAACGCATGAGCTCTTTCTAGATAAGGCATTGTCGTAATTGTGTCAAAAATCCAAGCGAGTTCTGTGTGCTCTAAAACATCTGACTGTTTAAAAATAATAGATTTCTTTGGATCTAGTCCTATAGCCAAGTAATCAATAGTTAAATCCAGGATTTGTCTGTTTAACTCTTCTTTATTTTGAATAAAGTTAAGTGCATGATAATCCGCAATCATATAGATAGCATTGTACTCGTCCTGCATATCAACAAACTGACGCATCGCACCAAAATAGTTTCCAATATGTGGTCGTCCTGTAGGTTTAACGCCTGAAAGTAATGTTTTTTTAGTCATATTTACATAATATCAATTTAACAGACAACAGAAAAGCCCCAAGCACATTGAAAGCCATGCGACTTTCCTGTGTGAGGCTTTAACTCACTTATATCATCAAGCTCTGAACCATCCATGGTGCACGGATATCTGATTCGGTAGCAATCACTTGATCGATAAGTCCGTACGAAAGAGCCGCTGGAGCGGGCATTGGTTCATCGAGCTTACAAGTATCACGAATCTCCTCGAGCGTCTTTCCAGTCCGCCCAACAAGAATGTCGTAGAGCTTTGACTGACTGTCTTCCATCTTTTGGATGAACTTAGCCAACTCAACAGGATCACGAGCAACATCCAACCTGAGGTTCTGGTTGCTAACATGATGAATCAAGACGTCAGAGTAAGTTGTTGCCGTGCGCCAATCACAGACCTGCAGGATAACTGCTGCCGTGGATGCGGCAAAACCTTGAACAACTCCAATCTTCTTGCCTTGATAGAACTTCAACAAATCGTATACATCCAAGCCGTTCGAAACATTACCACCGTTACTTGATATGTGAACGGTGAGGTCCGGTGATCCTTCACCCACCTTGATCTCGAAGACCTGCCTAACATACATGAGAGTATTGCGGTCAATTTCTCCCGCAATAATCACACGATTCCGCTTCAACCATCGCATCTGCTCTTCTGTCATTCCCACCTCCAACATTAAACATAAAACATTAATACGGCTGTGTCAATATTTATAAAAACCCCGCGGAAAAACTTCCGCGGGGGCAAAGATCAATATGCTTCAACCTCTTCTTTGTGCTTCTGCCAATCTGCCCAAAGAGTTTGGAACTCATGGCAAGTGGACAAAAGTGTCTGAAGATTACCAGAACCAACAATTCTACCGTCTTCAAACATGTACACCATGTCAAAAAGTGGCAAAAGATTAAGTCTATGAACAGAAGAAATAATAGTTTTTCCAGCAAAACCTTTGAAAATGTTTTGATAGACAATCATTTCAGTTGTTGGGTCGAGACTGCTTGTAGGCTCGTCCAAAAGAACAATATCACTATCGTGACTTGCAAGAAGCCCCCTAGTGAGTGCCAAACGTTGCGCCTGACCACCTGAAAGGTTTACACCTTTTTCCTTGATGGACGACTGTATACCGTGAGGGAGCTTATCGATAACTTGAGAAAAACAAGCCATTTCACAATATTTTTCAATTAGTTCATTACTGAACTCGCGACCAAGAGTAATGTTTTCAAGAACAGTCGTGTCGAATAGCTCTGGGTCCTGAGGTACATACGAGACTGAGCCCGACATCCCCAAAAATTCTCCAGAAATTTTCTCGCCGTCAACTATCACTTCTGAAATCATTGGCTCATACAAACCACGAGTAATTTTAAGGTAGGTACTCTTTCCGTCACCGGACTTTCCGACAACAGCAATTCGACTACCTCTCACAATTTCCAGAGAAACATCATCAAGATGAATCTCTGGGTCATCGTTGTTTGAATAACTAAATGTAAGACCTGCCACAGAAACCTTCTGCCAATTTTTTGGTAAATATTTTTCTGCAGGCTTTTCTTCAACAACAAAGTCTTTTGAGAGTTCTTCGGCATTCAACAAGTTAAACTTTTTTCTGATCATCCAACCGTTGAGACTGGTAAAGTCATAGAAAAGTTCACCAATTTTGTCGAGATAGTTCAAAATAAGGTAAAGCCCACTGAGTGTCACACCACCTTCAGAATCTCGATGCTGATAAAGATAAACCCCAAGTACCATTGCAGTCATAGAGTTTGCACAAAGGCTAGTAACAAACCATTTCAGTTCGTTGAACTTGTTATTTTTCTTGAACATTTCAAATGGAGACTTCATCACTTTTATAAGTGAATCAATTACTACATTCTCTACACGCAAAACTACGACAGTGGAAATATTTGTTACAACATCTTGCACTCTTTTTGCAATTTCATTTTCTTGCTTGTTGAGATCTCGATAAAGTGGCGCCAGAACTTTATCAAAAGACATCGTAAAGATTCCACTCAAAACAAGCATGCCAACAACAACAAAAATAGATAGAGGGCTAAAGTATAGAACCATACCCATACTACCCACAAGCCGAATGAGCGGTTTAACAATCTGGAAGGACTCACTAGTAAAGTCATAAAGACCCATAGCACCCTTACCGATTTTGTCGATGGTCTCTCCAGAGTGATGCTCGACGTGCCACTTATATGGCACACTCATGACACCACGCAAAAGATACTCACGATAACTTTTCATTGATTCGTGCGGGCCCATGGAAAATCCATGAAGCAATGCTACGAAGCACAAGAAACGAAAGTAACATGGCAAGCTTGCCTGCTGTCTTGGGGTTTACACCGTCGCGTGTAGCAACGTCGATAAACTGGGCCATCACAAGCGGTAACCAAAAGGTATTGATAAGCTCACTAATAACAAGCATAAGCCAATAAGTAGCTACCGTTACCCTGTTACCTTTTGAATGGGTCCAAACCCTTTTCAAAAGGAAAAACATAGTAATTCCTTTTCTTTCTTCCACACTGACCTCCCTTTTTTTGTTAAAGAACCCAAAGAACTAAAAATGCCGCTTTTACGCGGCATTTTTAGCTTTCAATTCCTCATTTACTGAGGATTAAACTCTAGAAATACAGCGCAACCGACCCGCATATACTGCAGGTAGAAATTTTGAAACGAATACAAAATGTACTGACCCCTTTCGGCCTTCGTTTCCAATATTCATTTGATTACTTATATTTGTCATACCTTTTTATACTAACCCAAGTATTCGCATAAGTCAATATATCATAATTTATCGTATTGCTTTATTTTTTAAGGCATGGTATCTTAAAAAAAGTTATAAAACCTTTGATTAGGGTCTCCCAGGATAACATTGGGAGATTGGGCCTTGATCGTTAAGACATACTTAACAAGGTAATCTCTGCACAAGTGGAGATTCGGCATCCTCCGTAATCATAGGAAAACTGATATCTGAAAGGAGTCAGTAAGTGAGCATCTGCTCAGAATTAAGGTGGCACCACGGTTAAATCCCGTCCTTAGAATACACGTGATGTATTTTTAGGACGGGATTTTAATTTAGGTTAAAACCCAAGGCTGTTCTTTAACATGATGGAGGTGGAGAACTATGATTAAAGTGTCGACTAGTCTTATTGATGAACCAGTATATTTTGAAGCCAACAAAAAAGTACAAATCAGTGTTGTTGCATACGAACATGCAAATGGAATTCCTGCACGATTTCTTGTTGGGTTAATCCCTGCAATTGAACTTTATAGGCTTGCAAAATCACATGGTCTTGATGCTGTAATTCGAATTATTGACCCAACTCATATTGCAAGCTATTGCAATGGTTGGAGCAAAATAGAATCAAAATTTACAGAAATTATTAGTGAATTTCTGAATTTGCAAAATGTGTCATTTTTCTTTGATCAAGCTGAAGAACTAAATAATTCGTCATTGGAAATTCTGAAAAATATCGGCTCTGATTTAGAGCAATCTACTGATTCAGAAATTATTGCTATGGTTCAGCGTATAAAGGAATCTGGGCGTAAGCATGGTGGAGA
>CAZKGG010000037.1:4329-5975 GCA_964552385.1 uncultured Candidatus Saccharibacteria bacterium | reverse complement strand
ATAAAACTGTATCACCAACAGAAAAACTAGATAGACATATAGAGGAAAATCCAGTTCCACCAGTCAACGAAAATATTCCTGCTTATGTTAGAGATGAAAAGTTGGCAGAACTAACTATAGAAGATTTAAAAAACCTTGACGATAGAACACCAGCAGAAAAGAAAGAAGAAGAAAATAAAGATGATGAAGAATTGTACTCAATAAAAAACTTCTCAATATAAAAAATAAGAGCCAAATGGCTCTTATTTTTTATTCTCCAAAGCTTGATTTATTTTTCTACGAGCCATTGTTGTCTTACAGTACTCTATCCATTTGAAGTTCGGCTTTGCTCCTTTTTTTGTTTCAACTTCAACTCGATCACCATTTTTTAGTGTAGTTGTGATTGCGAGGAATTTACCATTTATTTTTGCTGATGAAATGTGATCTCCAATATCAGTATGAATAGCATAGGCAAAATCAATAACACACGAGTCCTTTGGTAGGTCTATAACATCACCTTTCGGTGTAAAAACGAATATTCTCTCTTCAAAAAAGTCTGATTTTATATCATCAATAAACTCGTCCCCAGCTTCATTTTGGAATTCTACAAGTTCTTTTATCCAACTAGGAACATCATTTGATAGATTGTCTTTACTTAAACCATAATCATTTTTTTTCTTAGGTAGAATTTTTTGTAACCAAGTGAAATTTGAGTTTTTATTTTTCCCTTCTTTGTATGATATGTGTGAAGCAATACCGTACTCACAAACTTTATGCATTTCCTCCGTACGAATTTGTACTTCGATAATATTTCCTTCACCAGTGAATATGGTTGTGTGGATTGATTTGTAACCATTTAATTTCGGTGAAGCAATATAGTCTTTTATACGTTCAGGTAATGGTCTCCATGAACCATGCACAATACCCAGTACTCTATAGCAGTCTGATACTTCGGGCACGATTACTCGTAATGCTGATATGTCATATATTGCTTCGATATCGCCTTTGTATTTTTTAATTTTTTTATATAACGAATATATACTTTTTACACGATGGTCTATATGAAACTGAGTCACTCCATTTTTAGCTAGTTCTTTTTTAAGTAATTTTTCAAATTTATCTAGTTCTTTTTCGATTAATTCCTTTTTGAGCCCCATTATCTTTATTGTTTCTTTGTATTCATTTGGATAGACATACTTAAAAGCTGTATCTTCTAGATCACGTTGCAATTTTTTGATACCAAGTCGGTAGGCGATAGGTGCATATATTTCTAAAGTCTCCTTTGCTATACGAAGTTGTTTCTCTTTTGGTACATGTTCTAGAGTCTGTATGTTATGTAGTCTGTCGCAAAGTTTTATAATCAAGACTCTTATGTCTTGTGACATTGCAACAAAAAGTTTTCTTAAGCTTTCATTGTATCTGTTTGTTCCTTGGTACCTGACTTTTCCTAGTTTGGTTACTCCTTGTACCAAGTAAAGTATTTCTGGTCCAAATTCTTTACCCAGCTGTTCATCTGTAGTTGGTGTATCTTCTAATACATCATGTAGAAAGCCAGCCGCGACAACAACCGAACTCATGTTTAGCTCGGCTATATTTTTTGCAGTTGCAAAAAGGTGGTTAAAGTATGGCTCACCACTTTTTCTTTTTTGTTCTTTGTGGGCACCCTC
>CAZKGG010000037.1:0-4319 GCA_964552385.1 uncultured Candidatus Saccharibacteria bacterium | reverse complement strand
GTTTAATAGGGAGTATATCTCCTTTATATCGTTCATATATTAAAGATAATCTTAATTAATTTAATTTACAAGACTTATTGTGGTTCTCGACAATATTTATCATTTTGGTAGTCTAGACAGAGAACTTTCACGGGAGGCGTATGCCAGGATTACACGATCTTGCGGAATTGACTTATCAGCTTGAACACAACCCAAATTGTTTGAGTCCTTATCTTATTCGAACGCACCCAGGTGGTTGTATCGACAAAAAGCCAAGGTCCGAAACAAAAGATTTTCTGTTCTACGGTGGGACTTTGGAAGAAGTTGTTTTGAAAGTACTGAGCGGAAATCGAGATAATCCAGACTCACCGGACGAGTAGTGACTATTAAAGAATTCAATAATTCTGTTATCACCAAGCTTTTGTGTGTTTTGCTTGGTGTAGCAATTGGACTATTTATTTTGGACGAACGTATTATTTTTTGGTTTTTCCAAAAGGTTTACACGTTCAGTTTTAGTAGTCATAAATTTACTTTGCGAGATATGTTTTTTGCTTGGCTAACTGGAGTCTCGTCAGTTTTTATTCTGAGTATGATTTTGTCACATGTTTTTCCAAATGATATAAATGTTGGGGAATCTAGTGATGATGAATATAAGGAAGAGGATGAGGAGGGGGAAGAGGAAGTAGTACTAGACGATGAAAATCTTACAGATGCCGAAGTTGAAGCTTTGGGTAATGTCGGCATTAAACCAGTTGTTTGGGTTGCAGATACTGGCGTAATTTGGGTGGCAGAAGTAACGGATGATGTAAGAGACAGATTGCACACCCGCATTCTGACTGATTTTTCAGGAAAAGGTATGAGGAAACAATAATTTAGAAGGCGGTATTGCACCGCCTTTTTATTTATTCATAAATTTGAATAAATAAAATATTACTTGACAAATAAAATAGTCGTGTTAATATAGTCCTTATAGAAAGGAGTTCCTTTGATTTTTAGTAAAGCGCCTGGAGTACCGGCGCAAACACAAATAGGCCTGGATAAGGGCACTCAGATTTCATCTGGATAAGCTTGGTGGCGCAACCGTAGGGGTTCTGCAGGACTTCTAAATGCGTGACATCATTGCCCCAGTTGGACTGAACTGTCCTTATCCGCAAGACCCCCATACTTAGGTATCGGGGCGTTTTTTAATGTAAAATAAAACTCGGTTCAAGTTGTCTTGAACCGAGAGTTTTGTTGTGACTTATTATTTTTTCATATCCTTCTCTTTTGCTGCATCTTCGATTATTTCCATCTCTCTCTGCCACTTTTCGAATCTGGTTATTGCCACTACAGACAGTAGGCATACAGGTCCGATTAGTAGAATGTAGTATCCGAATGTTTTGCTGCTAATTGTGAAGGTGTTGAACACAACCCAATAGTTTGAATAGCGACCACTTACTAACTTCATTAGAAACGAGAGATGAAACATCAAGCCGAATACTGGCAAAGTAAACACCAAGCATACGGCGTATACAAAGCTCCAGATTGCATATTTTACAAACGCGGAGTTATGCATCTTTTTGTATGCCCACTGCCAGAGTTCAGCTTCGGACATCTCACTTCTTTCTTTACGTTTTTTGGGGATGTGTACAAGGTAGTAGTAACCTAATACTGTAAAGAAAATTGCTACGGTCAGATTGAGCCACCAGACAAAATCCATAGAACCTCCTGTTTTTATTAAATCACTGTATTAATACATTGTCAAACTTTACTTAACCTTCTTTTTTGCGAAACCTCTTTTCTTTTTTTCTTCTTTTAGTATCTCGAGCGCTCTTTCTAGAGTGATTTTGTAAACATCATCAGTTTTCAGAGATCTGAAATCAGCTTTTGGTTTTGTGTTGTGAGCAATGTATGGCCCAAATTTACCGATATTCGCCGTAATAGTTTCTCCAGTATCTGGATGAACCCCAAGTGTACGTGGTAGAGAGAGATAATGTAGCGCTTCATCAACAGTTACAGTTGTAATATCTTTTTCTTTTGGAATACTAGCCATTCTTGGTTTTGTGGCTTTTTTACTGCCTTTACCTTTGACTCGATCACCGAGTTGTACATATGCTCCGTATTTACCAAACATCACATATATAGGTAGTCCTGTTTCTGGGTCGTTACCGATAGGTGCATCTTTTTTTATCTCTACTCCATCCATTGTGAGTGACCCTTCACAGTCAGGATATCTAGAACATGATAGGAACTTTCCTGAGCGAGATAGTTTTATAATCATAGATGATCCACAAATAGGACATTTGAATTTTGGATCAGCATCTCCAAGGTTCGTGACTTTATCCATTTTGTCTTTGCTTTTTATTTCTGCAAGAAAAGGTTTGTAGAAAGTCTTTAGTGTTTTTACATACTCTTCTTTGCCTTCTGCAATAAGGTCAAGCTTGTCTTCCATTTCAGCTGTAAAGTCATCAGATATATATTGAGGGAAATTGTCTTCGAGAAAACTTGAAACCACATCACCAGTGTCAGTTGGCACTAGTGCTTTGTTTACTTTTTCGACATAACCTCTGTCTTCGATAGTTTTTATGATAGATGCGTATGTAGAAGGTCGTCCGATACCTCTTTTTTCTAACTCTTTGATGAGTCCAGCCTCAGAGTATCTTCCTGGTGGTTCAGTTTGTTTTTCCTCAGTATTTATTTTTTCAAAATTTAGTTTTTCTCCGATTTCTACTTTTGGAAGTTCTACATCTTCACCTTTTGCATCAGGATCGCCGAGTAGCCAACCAGGGAACCTTGTTTGTGATCCTGTAATAGAAAAATCTGGAATAGTTTCTCCTTTTATGTTTGCTGTTATTTTTGTTCTTAGTGTCTGAGCATCAGCCATTTGTGAAGAAACAGCCCTCTCCCATATTAGTCTGTAAAGTTTCTTCTGTTCATCTGTGTGGCCAGCATATTCAAGATTGAAATGTGTAGGACGTATAGCTTCGTGGGCTTCTTGTGCATTTTTGCTTTTTGCTGCATATGTTCTTACTTGTAGATACTCCTTTCCGTATTTTTTTGTAACAATTTCAGAAATCTGTGCAATGGCAACTTGGCTCAAGGTTGTTGAGTCAGTTCTCATATATGTAATATGTCCCTCCTCGTATAGCTTTTGTGCAATACCCATTGTTCTAGATGGAGCAAATCCAAGTCTAGATGATGCAGTTTGTTGTAGAGTTGATGTTATAAAAGGTGCACGAGGAGATTTCTTTACATTTGATTCTTTAACATCTTTTACGAACCAATTTCCATTCTTGCCAGCTTTTTCAGCAGTGCTAACAATGCTATCTAGGACTTTCTTATCAGTTGGCTCTTCTTCACATACTATATTAAATGCTCTTCCACCTTTGCTCTCTACATCTGCAGAAATAACCCAAAAAGTATGTGACTTGAAAGCTCTTATTTCTCGCTCTCTTTCCATAACAATGCGTAGAGCGGGGGATTGAACACGGCCTGCTGATAATCCGTATCTAACTTTTTTCCAAATAAGTCCAGACAAATCATATCCTACAAGTCTATCCAAGACTCTTCGTGCCTCCTGAGCCTCCTTTAGGTTCATATCTATTTTACGAGGGTGTTTTATTGCTTCCTTTACAGCTTCCTCTGTAATCTCGTGAAATACAACTCTTTTCGGATTCTTTATACCCGTCGCTTGGGCTACGTGCCATGCTATAGCTTCACCTTCTCGGTCGGGGTCGGTTGCGAGTAGTATTTCGTCGGCTTTCTTTGCAAGTGAAGCTATCTCTTCAATAACTTTTTCTTTGCCTTTTGATATTTCATAATGCGGAACAAAACCGCCCTCGATGTCGATGGCTTTTTTGTTTGATTTTGGTAGATCTCGAACGTGACCAACACTAGCAACTACTTTGTATTTACCATCCAAATACTTTGAAATAGTTTTTGCTTTTGCTGGAGACTCAACGATTAATAATTTTGTCATTGCTATCTAGTATTACTATAAAAATTTTTTTTTGCAAATTATTTATTAAAATTATAAAAAAACTTGGTGGCTTTTAAACCACCAAGTTAGTATGTTTGCATATTATGATCGACCTTCGACTTGCTCCTCCAAATGTTCTCGTTCAACAGGATCAAGATCGCGAACCAAGATGTAGAGGTTTTGTCTGAAACTAATCACAGGACAAGCACTGATCTTGTCTTTATCGTGTGAAAGTTTCTCTTTCTTGCCGATAGTAACAGGAGTTCCAGCTTCAGCATAGTAGCCACTTTTATAGAGAGATCCATCGTTGATGCGATACAGTTCAGTTCGCTCTCCGATAATGATATTTCTCATGATGCCTCCGGAATATAAGCTAACATTA
>CAZKGG010000036.1:4516-6124 GCA_964552385.1 uncultured Candidatus Saccharibacteria bacterium | reverse complement strand
TGGTGCTGATGGACTAGGACTTTCACTAGCGGAAGGAGAAACAGACGAACTAATACTTGAACTTGGTGAGATTGAACTACTAGGTGAAACAGACGATGATATAGATGAACTAGGAGATACACTACTTGATGGAGAAACAGAACTTGAAATTGACGAGGAAGGGCTAACGGATGAACTAGGACTAATTGAACTGCTTATACTCGACGACGGTGAAACAGAGCTACTAGGGGATACAGAACTACTAATTGATGAACTTGGACTAACACTTGAAGATATTGAACTACTTGGACTGATACTGCTTGATGGACTTACACTAGATGATGGCGAGACTGAACTTGAAATTGACGAGCTAGGTGATACTGAACTACTTATGCTACTACTAGGACTTATAGAACTACTTGGTGAAACTGACGATGATGGAGAAATAGAGTTACTTATACTAGAACTAGGACTTATAGATGAACTAATTGAGGACGAAGGACTAACAGAACTACTTATAGACGAGGAAGGCGATACTGAAGCACTTATAGACGAACTCGGGCTTACACTAGCCGATGGAGATACAGATGAACTAATTGAGCTACTTGGTGAAACAGAAGCAGAAGGAGATATTGATCTACTAATGGAACTGGAAGGACTAACTGATGCAGAGGGGGATATAGATCTCGAAACGCTTGAGCTTGGTGAAACACTAGCACTAGGACTGACACTTGCACTAGGTGAAACAGATGGCGAAACTGACGCTGATGGTGAAATACTAGACGAGACAGTTACTACGTCAAAACTTCTTGTTGTAGCCCACGCTCCATAAGCATTACTTCCTGACGGGTCAATTCCTCTAACTCTCCAGTAATAGGTAGTTCCTACTGATAGGGCTGATTGAACAGTATATGTAACTGCTTGACCTGAAGCAAAAGGATCAGAACTATCAGGTGAACCGCTAAAACCTGCATCTGTTCCCGATACTGCGTTTATAAGTGTTCCCGCTTTTATTTCAACACCAATAACACCAAGTTCGGAGTCAGAGGAAAAAGACCAATCTACAGTTGTATCATTAGCTAATTGATACATTGTTTCTAAACCTAAGTTTCCTTCAGTTCCATCCCGTGCTTGACCAAGAGAAGTAAAACCAGAACCAGCAGTTGGATTTGTAGTACCATTTGAAGCACCAAAAACTCCATAAGTTATATTGTCTGTGTTACCAAAAGCAGAAAGTGTTGTAGAAATTGATGTAACTGCTACCTGAGAATTATTTTTAGTAGCCTGAACTACTGGGGTTGTGCCGTCAAAGCCAGAAGCTATTTCGTCTATTATTACACCAGTAGTCGTTTGTGTCTGACCCCCAAAGTCAACTGTTACCGTTCCTGTACCAGATGATGAAGCAATAGCATATAAAAAGGTTAATCTTCTTCTCGAAGATGATGAGTTGTCTATAATCTCTGAACCGTTGGTTGGTACAGTAAAGGTTAGTCCTGTTCCTGATGCTGTAGGTTGGTTAGGATCTGCTGTTATTTCTGTCTTGGAGTTTACTGATAATAGATAAAGCCTACCCGCAACTCTTGTAAACGATGAAGTTGTGACTGACGTTTGATCGGTATTGTTTATCTC
>CAZKGG010000036.1:0-4416 GCA_964552385.1 uncultured Candidatus Saccharibacteria bacterium | reverse complement strand
CTATCAATATCTGTACCAGTAAAAACTAGATCTGGGGTTGTGTCTGTAACTGACCCACCATTGCTAGGACTGCTAAGAGTGACCGTAGGGGCTGTTGACTCTCTATACAGTATTTTCACACCACCGTAAGTAATTGCCGAAGCTATAGAGTCTGTTGCACGAACTGCAACTCTAGTACTTTTGTCTATCCTTAGAGGTTCTGGTAGATATGATCTGAATACTCTCGGCATCCAGTAACCCAGACCATTGTTAGCTGAGGTTATAGTATCGGCACGATATGAGAATGGTATTTGTACTTTTGTTGTTTCTGAACTAGAAGCACCCGTACCTATTTCAAATAACTGCTGATATGTAGTATCTGCTGCGGCTGGTGATGTTGGAATAGCAAACTCTATTCCGTAAATTACTATACCTGTTGATAAAGAAGATGAAGCCTCAACCCAAGACCCAAAAGCCCAAGCACTAGCCGATGAAGCAGGAGTTAAGCCTGCTGCGGCTGCTGGTAATGATAAGTATTGTCCTTGTGCCATACATAATAATTAGGCCATTTGATAAAGTATCTTTATTCCAGTTAAAGTATTGCTTGTAGTTGCCAGCGAATAAGCAACTCTTACTGATATTCTAGTATTAGCTGCTATTTCTTTAGGTTCTGGAAAGATAACATAATTAGAAGGAACATAACCTACTAAAGTATCACCCCTAACTGATGCTGGTATTTGAGCAATCAGGACTTCATTACCAGCTGTACCTGTAGCTAATTCAATTATCCATTCATAAGTAGTATCTGCTGCTGCAACTGGCGTATGCCAACACCAAGTTAGTCCTGCTAAATAAAAAGTAGAAGTAATTGTTGATGCTGGAACAACTTCAGTATATGCAGAGTATGACCAAGCAGTAGATCCAGATGATGCACGAGAAATACCAGCTGCTGCTGCTGGGTAACTTAAATATCTGTTAGTTGTTGTTGCCATAGTTTTATTATATCACTAGCTATAAGTATATGTTCCATCTGACCTGCTATCCCATATATTGTCAAATTTAGAGTTACCATCTGCATACTTTATTGAAGTTACATTATTGTTTCCATCGAAGGTTAATTTACGGAGTTGCCAGTAAGAAGCACCATCTAATGTTCCAGGGGCTGCAATTCCAATATAAATAGGATTAGAGTTTCCATCGTATTCAATACGAAGTGACATATTGTTTGCGTTTAGTCTTTGGAGAGTTTGTCCGTCAAAGCCAAGAGTTTCAACAGTGTTTTGTTTGAAAGTATCATCAAAACTCCTGTTCCCCATGTACTGTTCTGTGTATGCTGTGTCGTTAGGTGATGCCATGTTAGTAATTTATTTTTTCTAAGTAATCTATAAATGCTGATAGTTTCATTAACTTTCTAGCGTCTGTTTCAGATCCATCTAATTCTATCATTTTTTCAATACTTTTGATTTTTTTTTCAACTGCGCCTATATCATCCTTAACGTCTCCACTTGCGATCTTTCTAATAAAATAATTCTCAATCTTTTTAATATCATTTGAAAACGTTTCGTCGTTCCATAGATTCTCAATTCCAAAGTACTCTGCGGTATAGGGAACTTTCTTCTCTTTTAAGTATTCAGTAAAAGGAGGGGTTACGTCGTGTTCTTGAGGTGTTACTACTTTTTCAACATCAATAGCCTGTTCTTGTATAGTAGGTTCTGAAGTTTGAGCCGTTTTAAAAGTAGTGTCTGTCATTTTATTTGATATTCTTTGTGTTTAGTAACATATTCTGAAATATCTCTGGCGTTGTCTGGCCTACCATTACTGATTTCTTTAATTAGGGATTTACGCATTGATCTTATTTTACGGTCTTTAATTTCCCTGTGTATAAGCTCCAAAGATAACTTAGCTCTTGCTCGGTGTTCTGGTAAAGATCTGGGGTTGTTTATCTCTTTTAAAAGAAGTAAAACATCGTAGGCTCTATCTTCTGGTATTCCCTGCGCTATTAACTCTTTTACTTCAATAGCATTTTTAATTTCTTTCATGCGATCAGTAGCCATTTGTTTGTGCTCCTCTGGTATAGAAGGAGAGTTCACTATGGCTATTAACTTTGCTAATTCATCTGCTGTTGCTTTCGAGTACATTTTACTTTTTCTTTTTTGGTTCTGGTTTTACTTCAGCCTCAAGTTTTTCCCACTCTGTGTGTTCTTCACCTGTTAAGCCTACAGTATTTTTTTTGTTTCTTAATTCTTCTAATCTTGTCATATTTAATTCACCTCCTGATACTTGTTTTGGCTCTCTATCAAGAGAAATAAAGAGCCATACAAATACCTTACGCTGTTCTAAGAGCGTAACCCCAAGTAGAGTTAAGTACTTTAGCTACATATGCACCTGCCCAAGAAATCGTTGTGTAACGATCTGTTGGATTGTTAGAATCTGCGCCATTAACTATGTATAGTTTAGGCATATCTCCTTCTAGGTCATATGCACCAAAAGCGTCTTTACCGTGAATGAAGTTGTAGTAGGTTGTAACAGTTGAGGACGAACCTGTACCAACTGCTGACATCTTTTCTGTAGAAAGTAAGAATCTTACTCCATACATAGAACCTTGTTCACCTTTGTAAAGTTTTTTAACTTCTGTGCCTGAGTAGACTGCTGAGTTAACCCATGTAGAGTCAGTTACCAATCCTGTCTTTGAAACTGGTTGAATCTTACCCAAGAAGTACCCATCTGAGTACATTTGAGCTTGAGCCAATTCAAGATTTTGGACGGTTGTTCTAACATCAGCTGAGTCAAGTGTGTCTGAGCTCTTGATTGTTGAAGCTTTCTTTGCATTTGCAAATGAAGCTGTAAATCCTGCTGATAAAGCGTTTCCTGCTAATCTATTAAGGGTTTCTCCCATGTTTTGTCCTAATACTTCGATGTTTTCAGCGTTATTAGCATCTATACCTGTTAAGGTTAAGAATTTAGTAATTTTTGCTGATTTTCCATACTCTGCAAGTGTACAAGACACTGCTGAGCCTGCCATCAAAGAGACTGAAGGGTTTGCACCTTCTGAAAGAGCTGTAGTTGCTAAGCTCATAGGAGTCTTGCGGTTAAAGACGATGCTTTTACCACTGTTTTTTCCATGAGTAGATTTTTGAGCTCCTTCTTCAAGAACTAATTGTTTCATAGCTCTCTCTAAGAATCTCTTTTCGTAATAGGTCATCATCTCGATTGAGAGTCCACCTGTTGTTCTGTTTAATGCTTCTGCCATATAATATATTCACCTCCTCCTACTAAACTTTCTGCCCTCTACTTTCGTAGAAGATTAGCCATTTTCTTGATAGGTTTACTATTTGTAAACTTTCTCAAGCCTTTTCTCCATTTCTTCAATGGAAAGCTCGGAAAAAGGTCTCTCTTGTTCCCGAACCTGCGTTGGTCTTGTGGCTTGTTGCGATGCTTGTTTAGATATAACATCGGCTCGACCAGACGCTTCTTTTTCAACAGCCCTTTTATAAGGCTTCATCAAGCTATTAACAAACTCCTTTACAGGAGCTGTGGGGTTAGCCTGAATGTGCGATAGGGTTGCTTTTGAAATTGCTTCCGATAACTCGGAATCAAAAGAATCAGAATCTGGATCTAACTCTGGATGTGATTTAATAGCCTCTGAGGCTTCGTTCTGCACCCTATGGATATTTTCTTGTTGTGCAAGTCGTATCTGTATTAGTGCGTCGTTTCTTCGCATCACTTCTTCGAGTGTTAATTCAGTAGAATCATCTTGCGGAGTTGGTTGATATGTTTGTGGCTGTGGAGCCGTAAACTTCCTGACCTGCTCAGCTAAAGATTCTGCTTTCGCTTCTGCTTCTTTTTTCTCAGCAACTAATTCCCTAATACGGGAATCGGCTGTCTTTCGGTTGTTTTCTCTTGGAGCACCTTCGACAACTTCGGCTTCCGTCGAAACTTCTGGTATCTCTTCTCCTTGTTCTACAACTGGTACTTCTTCGGTAACGGGCGATTCTACCTCGATTTGACTTTCGTCAGCTTTTAACGCCTCATCTGTTTGTTGTTCTTCGTTCATATTACTCACCCCAATTCTAAGTTGAACACTAGCACGATATGTCGGCTAGAGCTTACATGAGCTAAATAGCTCAGTGTTATGTATCCTGCCCTGATACACAACACTCAGATATTTAATTCTTTCCTCGTTTTAAAGATCGGTTTACCTTCTTCAAGTCCTACCATAATCTTTTCCATTCCTATATATACTGCGTGTACTAACTCACAACTACGACAAATTAAATAGATTCCTTCTTGCCTCCAAAGGTGATTACCTTTTGGAAGAAAGATATAATCTGGTTTGTCCAGATCTTTTTCTTCGATAATCGGTTGATAATCTTCCTTCGGTTCCTCATTTGTCTGCGATTCTTCTTGCATGATCTGCTTTTTCTATAAAACTGTTCA
>CAZKGG010000035.1:2465-6355 GCA_964552385.1 uncultured Candidatus Saccharibacteria bacterium | reverse complement strand
TTTCAAACAAAGTTGTATCCGTACCTGTTTTGAACAAATCAAATGAAGTTATTGGTTCAAAAAGTGGAAAGAAATATTATTTTCCATGGTGCGGAACAGTGAAAAGAATAAAACCTGAAAATCAAATTCATTTTGCATCTATTGATGAAGCAAAAAAAGCAGGATTTACTCCCGGTGGAAATTGTAAAGGTCTTCAATAGTTTATAACGTCAATTTAATTTAAAAATTATTTTTTAAAATTAATAAATTTTTTATAAATTAATTTTAAATTCATTAAAATTGTGTTAGAATATTTTTATGCAATATTCCACATTTATGGGTCGTTTAAAGTCCCTTTTTACTAGAAAGAGAATTATTTGGGGGTTAGTGATAGCATTGGTAGCTTTTGTTGGTTGGTTTATTTTCATTAGAAAACCAAGCAATACAAAAGTTCAAACTGCTACAGTATCTGTAAAGGATATAAAAAGAACTGTTCTAACAACTGGTCAGGTTGTTAGTGCGGTTGATTTGAGCCTGAGCTTTCAGACAAGTGGAATTGTTCGTAGAATAAATGTAAAAGAAGGCGACAACGTCCGAGCAGGTCAAGTTTTAGCTGTTTTGGATCAAGGCAATGTTTCAGCAAATCTAGAAAGTGCTCGTGGAGCTCTGGCTCAAGCAAAAGCTAACTATGAAAAAGTTAAGGCTGCTGCAACACTTCAGGATATAGCAGTGAGTCAGTCTGCAGTAGATTCTGCAACAGTAACACTTGAAAATGCTAAGCAAGATTTGATGAATGAAATATACACAGCATTTAATAATGCAAATTCATCTGTTCTTACTTACACAAATATTCTATTTTCGAACCCACAAACAAATTCACCACAGTTTGGAATACCAGGAACTATTCAGACAAATTCGCAAGCTGTTGCTGATGTAAATAATCAAAGAGTAATAATCAATAATATAATCTCAGATTGGCAAGTAAAAGTATCTACAGTCACCGAAGATAACATGGATCAAATTGCAACTCTGTCTCTATCAAATTTATTATCTGTTAGTAATTATTTAGTTAATGTTACAAATATACTTACTTCTTATACTCAAGTCACTTCTGGAGGTAGCCAAACAACACTTTCAACATATCAGACTGGAGTTGCTACGGCAAAAACTACTGTAGATGGTTCGTATACATCAATACTAAATTATATTCAAGCAATAAAAAGTGCGAAGTTCTCTTTAGCTCAAGCAAAAGCATCTCTAGCATTGAAACAAGCACCAGCACGACCAGAAGATGTAAGCATTGCCGAAGCACAAGTAATATCTGCACAAGGTCAGTATGACTTAGCATTATCTGCACTTAACAACACTACAATAGTAGCTCCTGAGAGCGGTACTATTACTCAAATAAATATAAAGCTAGGTGAACAAGCAACTGCAATGAAGGAGGTAATCAAGCTTTTGAATATTGGAGAGTTGCATACAGAGGCCCAAGTGAGTGAAGCAGATATCGCATCTGTAGCAGTGGGACAGACTATCGACAATACTTTTGATGCATTAGGTCCAGATAAACATTTTGAAAGTAAAGTTTTAACTGTTAACCCTGCTTCAACATTAGTTTCTGGTGTTGTTAACTATAAAATTACAGGTAGTCTAGAAAATATAAAAGAAGTTCGACCTGGTATGACATCAAACATGACTATATTAGTAGCTGAGAAAAAAGGTGCCTTGGTTGCGCCATCTTCATCAATAATAAATCAGGATGGTAAAAAATTTGTAAGAATTATTGATGATCCAAAAACTAAAACATATCATCAGGTTGAAGTAACAGCTGGTCTTGAGGCTGATGGAGGTGAGGTAGAAATACTATCAGGATTGAAAGAAGGGGATTTGGTAGTAACTTATGTTAAATAATGCCAATAATACATACTGAAAATTTACAGAAAGAATACTTTAACGAAGGAGTGGGTACTCCGGTATTGTTCGGTGTAAATTTTACAATGGAAAAGGGAGAGTTTGTGGCTATTATGGGCCCATCTGGTTCAGGAAAATCAACTTTGATGCACATACTAGGTTTTCTTGATCGTCCGACTGGGGGATTATATGAGTTCGAGGGCGAAGATACTAAAAATTTTGATAAGGATTATTTAGCGAAACTAAGAAACGAAAGAATTGGGTTTGTTTTTCAATCATTTAATCTTTTATCAAGAACAACTGTTCTAGACAATGTAAAACTACCTTTGATGTATAGTCAAAAAACAAACCATGATGACTTGGCCAAAAAAGCTTTAGCTGATGTCGGACTTTCACATCGTTTGGATTACTATACAAACCAAATATCTGGAGGAGAAAAGCAACGTGTGGCTATTGCACGTGCACTAGTTAACGACCCAGCTGTTATATTTGCTGATGAACCAACTGGTAACCTAGATTCAAAATCTGGAAACGCAGTTTTGTCTATTCTTCAAGAGTTAAATAATAAAGGTAATACAATTATACTTGTTACGCATGAACAGGACACTGCAAATCACGCTAAAAGAATAATAAGAATAAAAGACGGAACCATAATTAGTGACGAAAAAGTTGCAAAAAGAACAATCGCTACAACAGACGGAGTGTTGAACAAATAATTTAACTGTATGAATTTTTTATCTACGATAAAATTAACCATCCAGGGCTTACTGGCAAGGAAGGGTCGTTCATTTTTAACAATGCTCGGAATTATTATAGGCGTTGCTGGTGTTATAATAATCATTTCTCTTGGAGCTGGTGCTCAAAGTTTGGTTTTGGGTCAGGTTAATAAACTTGGCTCAAATATTCTGAGTGTACAACCAGGAAACAGTGATCCAAAAGGTCCGCCAGCTCAGGTCTTTGGTGTTATTGTTACTACACTTACTGAAAGTGATGCATCTGTTATGCGATCAGCTACTCAAGTCCCTCATGCTGTAGCAGTTAATGCTTTAGTTAGAGGGAATATTTCAGTTACATGGCAGAACAGAACTATTGATACTGGAATGGTCGGTACAGATTCTGGTTATGAAATAGTAGTAAATTTCTCAATGAGGGAAGGTTCATATATGAGTCAGTCAGATGCTGACAGTGGTGCTAATGTAGTTGTTTTAGGATCCACAGTCGCTGATTCACTTTTTAAGGGGACTGGTGTGAATCCTGTAGGGCAGGTAATAAAAGTTAGAACAACTAGCGCATCTTCAGAAGGTGGTTCTCTAGGGGTGCCACTTAGAGTGCTAGGGGTTATAAATTCTCGAGGAACAGTTTTCTTCCAAGACCAAGATGATCAAATATTTATTCCACTATCTATTGCTCAAGGAAAACTTCTTGGTATAAAACATTTGCAAGCTATAAATGTAAAAGTAGATGATGCTTTAAATGTGGATCAAACTATTTCTGATGTGAATAGAGTTTTAAAACAAAGACATAATATAATAAGGGATGAAGATGCAGATTACACTATAAGAAATCAAGCAACTGCAATTGGTTTGTTGACCACTATTACTGAAGCTTTGAGTTTGTTTCTAACTTCTATGGCAGCAGTTTCTTTGGTAGTTGGAGGTATTGGAATTTTAAATATTATGCTTGTGACTGTTGCTGAAAGAACACGAGAGATAGGGCTACGAAAAGCAGTTGGAGCGAGAAACAAAGATATAATGAAACAGTTTTTGCTGGAGTCGGGAACTCTAACATCTATTGGAGGTATTATTGGTATTATAGTTGGTGTAATAGTTTCATACTTAATGTCGTTACTTATGAACAGTCTTGGCTATGACTGGGCTTTCGTTGTTTCACCTCTTTCAGTTATTTTAGCTATAAGTGTATCTCTGCTTACAGGTGTAATTTTTGGGTTATATCCTTCATATAAGGCATCAAGATTGGATCCTATAGAAGCTTTGAGATAC
>CAZKGG010000035.1:0-2455 GCA_964552385.1 uncultured Candidatus Saccharibacteria bacterium | reverse complement strand
ACCTATGCTTAAAATAATAAAAATGTCATTAAAAGCTCTCTCTGCTAACAAGGTTAGAACATCTCTAACAATGTTGGGGATTGTTATAGGTATTGCGACTGTAGTACTTGTTCTTTCTGCCGGAGCAGGTTTTAGAAGTCTTATTGATTCTCAGGTTGCAACACTTGGTACAAATACATTGTTTGTTCAAATAAGAGTTCCGCCAACAACAAAAAATAGAGCCGCTGGTGGACAAGGAAGAGCTGGACCTGAAAGTGCAGCATTTTCAGGTGTTACAATAAATACTTTCAAACAGAGAGATATTGATGACATAAAAAAGCTAGGAAATGTTTCTGGAGCATATGGAATAGTCACAGGGCAAGCTGCAGCTAGTTATAGGCAAAATAAAAAATTTGTAATTTACTACGGAGCAGGCGCTGAAAGATTTAAGATTGATAAAACTAGACTTTCGGCTGGAAGATTTTTCACTGAAAGCGAGGATAATTCAGGTAGTCAGGTTATAATATTGGGAAATAATGTAGCCAAGGAACTTTTCGGTCTTGATGATCCAATCGGAAAACTGATGCGAGTCGGTTCTCTCAATTTTCAAGTTATAGGCGTCTATGAAGCTCAGGGTGCTGTTGGAGAAAATGACGATATTGTTTACATACCACTTGTAACAGCTCAAAAGAAACTACTAGGTGTTGATTATCTTATGGTTGGAATAGTGGAACTAGAAGATATTAATGGAGCAGATAGCACAGCAGAACAGATTAAAATATTAATGAGAAGAAACCACTCTATTACTGATCCTGAGAAAGACGATTTTGCTGTCCAAACTCAAGCCCAGGCTCTAGAAACTTTTAACACTATTTTTGGAGGAATCACGTACTTGTTGATCGCTATCGCTGCAATTTCCTTGATAGTTGGTGGTGTAGGAATTATGAACATTATGTATGTTGTTGTAACAGAGCGTACATCAGAAATTGGACTTAAAAAAGCAATTGGCGCGAGAGAAAAAGATATATTGCAAGAGTTTCTCACAGAAGCTATTTTGGTGACTGTTATTGGTGGAGTTATAGGCCTCGTATTTGGAAGTTTGCTTGGCTATTTAGTTTCTCTCATTGCTCATTCATTTAATCTGGATTGGGCATTCAAGGTACCACTTTATGCAATTTTCCTAGCATTTGGAGTTTCTGGGGCAATAGGTATTTTTTTTGGAGTTTTTCCTGCAAGGAGTGCGGCGAAGATGGATCCGATTGAGGCATTGCGCTACGAATAGTTTAAAATTTAAATTTTTTTAGAGCTAAACTTTTTTAAAGTTTTATGCTAATCTTTTTTGTATGTCTGAATATACAATACTTTTGTTTTATAAATACGTACCAATAGATAACCCAGAGAAGCTCAGGGATGAGCAGAGAGCTCTTTGTGAGAAGTTGGGACTAAAGGGGAGAATAATAGTTGCAAAGGAGGGAATAAACGCAACTATGGAAGGTAAAACAGAAAATACAGATGCTTATCTTAAAGAGTATTTAAGTGATCCGCGTTTTGCTGATACTCATATAAAGAAAAGTGCAGGAACAGGGGATTCATTTCCAAAACTTTCGGTAAAGGTGCGACCGGAGATAGTTTCTCTTCACTTGGAAAATGATATCAATCCAAATGAGTTAACGGGAAATCATTTGAAACCAGAAGAGCTAAAAAAATGGTCCGAGAATGGCAAAGATTTTGTTGTTATTGATTTTCGAAATGACTATGAGTTCAAAGTTGGTAGATTTAAAAATTCTATCATGCCAACACTACAGAACTTTCGTGATATTCCAAAAGCTTTAGGAGAAATAGAGCATCTAAAAGATAAAACAGTTTTAACTGTTTGTACTGGAGGAGTGAGATGTGAAAAGGCATCAGGTTTTCTAAAAAGAGAAGGTTTTAAAGATGTGCATCAGTTGGACGGTGGTATGGTGACATATATGGAAAAGTTCCCGGGACAAGAGTTTGAGGGCTCACTTTATGTTTTCGATAAACGAATAACAATGACTTTTGATTCTCCAGAAAATCACAAGGTTATAGGAAAATGTGATAAGTGCGAGGTGGCAAGTGAGAGGTATGTAAACTGTAAAAACCCTCGATGCAACAAGCATTTTATTTGTTGCGAGGATTGCAGTGAGGAAGATGGTAGGTCATTTTGTTCAGTCGAGTGCAGAGAAAGAGCTTTAGTTAATGCATAGAAATATGTCTAACAATACTTTTAAAACAGAATGGGATCTTTCTGTTTTTTATAAAGACGAAAATGATTCAAATATAGAAAAAGATATTAAAAAAGCAGAAAAAGCTTGCGCTGATTTTGAAAAAAAATACAAAGATAAGGATTTTACTTCTAGTGCAAAAAAACTATTACAGGCACTAAAGGATCATGATGATTTGTCTATCTCTATTTCAGCTGCAAAAGCGGGTAGATATTTTTGGTATAGAAAAG
>CAZKGG010000034.1:0-6687 GCA_964552385.1 uncultured Candidatus Saccharibacteria bacterium | reverse complement strand
TAATATTTTAGGATTCCCTGCTTCCATGATGGCAACAGCGGAATTTGTTGTTCCAAGATCAATACCTATAATTTTTGACATAATTTAATTAGTTAAGTTTTTAATAAAAACAAAATCTAATTAAAGTGTCGGTGCTCTGGGTTTAGAACCTCCAAAATATAGTATTTCGGAATATACAAATGGACTTACTACTGCTTTATAAAAAGAGTTAAGTTTAGTTGAAACTTTATTTGAAAAACCAACAAGAGATAGAACTTTTCCAGCAAGTTCTTTTACATCTATGTAAACAAAATCAATAAGTCGGGCTTTTATTCGTCCAGCATTTTCATATATAGCAAATCGTGCACGAACAAGTCGGCCTTCTTTGTCACGAAGGACTTTTTCAACTATATTGCTTTGTGATTTTACTATCTGCATTTTTATTCAAAGTGTCCTACTTTAACCTTGGGTGCGCGTATTTCCTTACCGTTTAGTTCGTATCCTACCTGTACTACGTCCAGTATTTTACCATCGTCTTTTTTGTCGTCAACTTTAACAGTTTCTATTGCTTCATCTCGCTTTTCATTATACATTTCACCCATCGGATTTATTACCTTTAAGCCATGCTCAGATAGAGTTTTGTGTAGCTGTGAGTTTATATATTCAACACCGACACGCCAGTTTTTATCTACTTTCTCCCAAACCTCTTTGTTTTTCATAGCACTATCAAAAGCGTCGAGAGATGGTATTAACTCCTCTATGATGTCCCTTTTTGCAAATTTTAAAAATTCCTTTTTATCATCCTCGTCTTTTTTTCGAAGGTTAACAAAATCAGCCTTGTCTCTCTGCCACTTATCCATCAGGTCAGAATTTTTTGCCTCAAGCTCCTTTATTCGAGCCTTGAGTTTGTCTGTCTTATCTTTCATCTCCGGAGCAAGATTTTCTGACATGTCTTCAAAAGTGACATCATCACCTGGGTCAGTATCTATCTCCTCTTCTAGGTCTATTTTGTTAGGTTCATCCGTCATAGTTTGGGTATTTTAGCATATTTTTAAGCTCTTTCAAAATCATTGACATGTCATATTTATTTCAATATAGTTTTAAAAGAAGGAGGATGTATGTCTATTGTGAATTTCGGTGAGTGTAGTTGCGATTGCCACAAGCCAGGAATCCGTGTAATGCACATGAAGGCATGTTGCACAGTTTGCGAGTTCTGTTCTATGAGGATCAAGGATGGGCTTATGGGTGTGCATCTGAGTAATTGCGCAGCAAAGAAGCGTAACGATACAAGCAACAGTAGTCTCCATGAAGCCATGAATGGCCCTGGTATAAACTGGGCTGATGTAGTCGATCCACTTGGTGGAATAAGAAAAATCACAAAAAGTAGTTGAACACTAACCATAAACCGCCAGAATATTGGCGGTTTTCTCTTGTTTAAATTATTGACTAATTGAAAATTTATCCATATTATGATTGGTGGAAGTCTGTACAGTTTCCAGATTCAAGTTTCGGATCTACAGATTCCGGTATATGCACACCAGTCTTATTCCTACGGCGAAGAACATTCACGTGAGGGATCAGACATCACGCCCGTGGACGAGGCACGAATAACATTCACCTCTGAGGGGGTAGTGCAAAATAGATAGATGGATTTCCAAGTGAAGTTTTAAGAATTATGGCCCTGTACCTCTTGTAGGTGCGGGGCCCTTTATTTATGTAGCGATCAAAACTAAACAAAAGAGCCCCGAAGGGCTTGTTTTGTTTTATCGTTTTGACCAATGTGGCTTACTGGGAAACCCACGGTTTTCCCAATCCTTCCTCCACGGGAAAACACCAAGTTTTTCCGACCCCTTTCTGCACCTCAGTGGAGTAAAAGAAAAACGCCCCGAAGGGCGTCATTCTATCTTTTACTCCACTGAGGTGCTTTTCTCGCTTTCTTCAAACCGAACTTTCTTCTTTCCTTAGCTCGTGGGTCTCGTTTTAGATATCCTGCCTTTTTTAGTGTCTTTCGTAGTTCACCTGAGTGTTCTACTAGAGCTCGAGCAATACCGTGTCTTAGAGCTTCTGCTTGTGAGTGCATACCACCTCCAACTATTTTAGCTGTAACTTTGTACTTATCTTTTACTTCCCCGTCAGATAGAGGTTGCTTGATAAGCTGCTGCATTTCAGCATTAGGAAAATAACCCTCAATATCGTTGTCATTTATTTCAAAAGTATTTTTTGATGCTGGTGTAAGTCTAACTCGTGCTACCGCAGTCTTTCTTCGTCCAACAGTCTCTATGTATTTATCAGTTGTCTTTTCCATATAAATTATTCTGTGATTGTTAGGTTGTTCATCATCTTCTGTCGAAGTTTATTCTTTGGAAGCATACCCCAAACAGCCTCTTTGAACAACTCTTTGTTTCCATGCTTTGCAGCTATTTGTCTAGCTGTAGGCTTTCGTAGTCCTCCTGGGTATCCAGAGTAATAAGCAATAGTTTCTAGATCATATTTCTTATCTGAAATAGCAGCCTTACCTGTGTTTATGATTTCTACCTTTACATCAGGAATAGCATTTCTCTGAAAAGAAGCAACATTTTTACCCATTAGGTAAACTGCGGCTTGTGTAGCTATTCTTCCGACTTTCTTGTTTTCTGCATCTAATACGTATTTCATAAAAGTTATATTACTCAATTATTATACAAACTCAACTATTGCCATTAAGCTACCATCTGAAAGTCTAGCAGGAAGCTTTGTGATTCTTGTATAACCACCAGCTCTACCAACATACTTTGGAGCAATTTCCTTAACTATTTTAGTTGCTCCAATTGTTCCAATCTTTGAAACTAAAGCTCTTCTAGAAGCAACAGTTCCCGTTCTTCCTTGAGTAACCATCTTTTCAATCATAGGTCGTAGTTCTCGAGCCTTTGCGTCAGTAGTTTTTATTTTTCCATTTACCACAAGCGCCAAAGCTAGTGACTTCATAAGTCCGTTTCTAACTTTTCTTACTCTTCCAAATTTTCTTATAACGTTGTGGTGTCTCATTTTAGTAAATTAATCTGATATTTTGACTATTTAAGTGTTATTCCGAATGTCTCTAGAACTTCTCTGATTTCTGTAAGTCCTTTTGCTCCTAGACCTTCTATTTCTAGAATATCCTTCTCCTTCTTTCTAGCCAAACCTCCAACTGTTCGGATGTTTGCGTTTGAAAGCGCATTTAGAGTTCTAGCTGAAAGGTTTAGAGTCTCAATTCTTGTCTTTAGTGAGTCATCATCTAAATCTTCCTTTGAACTACTAACATCTTTGTGTGATGAGTTTGAAAGTATAACATCTTCCTCCTTAAATCCAACAATAGCTTTAAGTTGGTGAATCATAGTCTCAATAGATTTCTCTAGAGCCTCTTTTGGTGAAATAGTTCCATCAGTTTCAATAAATATTTTTAGTCTGTTGAAATCTGTTCGATCACCAACTCGCATGTTCTCAACTTCGTAACTTGCTCGTCTGATAGGTGTAAAAATAGCATCAAGTGAGATATGTCCAATATCAACTCGGTTCTTTTGTAGTTCTTCTTTTGAAACGAATCCAAGACCCTTTTCAACAGTAATTTCCATATCTAAATCAGCATTCTTGTCTGTAAGGTTTGCTATAACTAGTTCTGGGTTCATTATCTCAACGCCACCAGTAACTTTGATGTCACCAGCTGTAACCTCCTTTACTCCCTTTACTTTTAGAGTAAGTGTCTGTGGTTCATCTGAAACAACAGAAAGTCTCATCTTCTTTAGGTTTAGAAGAATAGTTATTGCGTCCTCTTTTACTCCAGGTATAACTGAAAATTCGTGTGAAATTCCAGCGATCTTTACTGATGTAACAGCTGATCCAGGAAGTGAAGAAAGTATTATTCTTCGTAAACTGTTTCCTAGTGTGTGCCCATAACCAGGATAAAGACCGTCTATCTCATAAGTACCTGAGAATTTTTCCTCAGAAACAATCTTTGGTTTTGATGGTAATACAATGTTGAAATCAGACATATAGGGTGTTTTTTTAGTTAAATTATAATTTACGCAATATACACTATTTCCAATAAAAAATCAATACTATCGACTATAGAACTCAACCACTGTGTTAAGGTCAAACATGTTGTCGGCTTTGACATACTGTGGCTTACCTTGAACCTCTGCTGTCTTCTTAACAGCATCAAGCTTTAGCCATGATGGTACTGTTGGAGTAGTTTTTAGTCTTTCGTCTAGATTTGCAAATAGAGGCTTCTTTAGAGATCTTTCAGCTATAGAAATTTTGTCTCCAATCTTTAGTCTTCGTGATGGAGTGTCCACTCGTCTTCCATTAACAGCAATGTGTCCATGAGATACCATTTGTCTAGCACCACTTCTAGTAGGAGAAAAACCTAGTCTATAAATAACACTATCTAGTCTTGATTCTAGAAATTCGTAAATAGTCGCTGGTGCGTTTGTAGCTTTTGACTCAATAGCTTCCTTAACATAAGCAGCAAACTGCTTTTCAGGCATACCATATATAAATCGAGCTTTTTGCTTCTCGTTAAGCTGTAGACCGAATTCAGATTTTGGTTTTGTAAAACCTCTACTCTTTCCTCGTCTCTCTAGATGTAAAGCATATTTCTGAGTTTGTGTTTTCTCAAAAATCGGTGCTCCTAGTCTTCTTGCTATTTTGTATTTTGGTCCTGTGATCATAAATTTTTATTATACTCTTCTAGGCTTCTTAGGTTTTGGTCCGTTGTGAGGAACTGGTGTAACATCCTTTATTGAGTTGATGTTTATACCCTTTGATATAAAACCTCGGATTCCTGACTCTCGTCCTGATCCAACACCCTTTACCACGACAGCTACTTCTTTCATTCCCATAGTAGCAGCCTTTGCTCCCAATATTTCACCAACCTTTGCTGCGGCAAAAGGAGTCCCCTTCTTTGCACCTTTAAAACCAATAGCTCCTGATGAAGAAGTTGCTAGAACATTACCTTTTGCATCAGTAAGCACTATTTGAGTGTTATTGTATGTAGATTGAACATATAGTGTTCCAGTTTCTACTTTTTTCTTAGATACAGTTGGAGTAGCAACTTTTGTTGCCTGTTCTCCCTCACCTGTTTTTACTATACGTTTCTTTCCCATATGTTTGTATTAAATTTCGTTATCTATTTTATTTCTTATCAGCGGTCTTTCGTCCAGTACCCATAGTCTTCTTTGCTCCTCTCTTAGTTCTAGCGTTTGTTTTTGTTCTCTGGCCTCTAGTAGGAAGGTTTCTAGCGTGTCGGCTACCTCTGTATGTCTTGATATCCTTCAGTCTCTTAATATTACTTGCTACCTCTCTCTTTAGGTCTCCTTCAATCTTGTAACTCTCAACTATTTTTCTAATAGCATTTTCCTGATCAACAGTTAAATCTTTTGGTTTTAGACCGTATTCAACTTTTGCTTTATCTAATATAGTGTGAGCAAGTGGTCGTCCAACTCCGTAAAGGACTGTTAGGCCAATTTCTATTCTTTTCTCTTCTGGTAGTGTGATTCCTAGTATTCTCATATTATTTGTGAATATTATCCTTGTCTTTGCTTGTGTCTAGCATTTAGTTTACATACAACATAAACATAGCCCTTTCTTCGGACTACTTGGCAACCTGAACATATTTTTTTAACTGAAGATTTTACTTTCATTTTTTATAGACAATTAAAAACCAAAATAATACACCTAACCTCTCTTAATTATGCGACCCTTACCACCATATGGCTCAAGTTCAACTGAAACCCTATCACCAACCATAACTCTGATTCGGTGGAGTCTCATTTTTCCTGAAAGGTATGTCAACATCTCTTCCCCGTTGTCTTCTCTTTTGACTTTAAAAAAGGTATTGGGTAATGCCTCAATAACTTGAGCGATCACCACTGTCTCTTTTTTGTTAGGTTCTTGCATTATTTTGATCCCAAATTCATCAATGACACGGTTTTTAAGTAACAGGTAGTATGGTAACAGAATTAGCCCTATTTCGTCAAGGTATTTATCAAGGTCACCTTATTTGTATTAGATGGTATAGTCCGGTTCCAGAAAGGTTTAGTCTCAATCCAAGCTTCTTTTACTGTTGGATACTTTGATATTATGTTTTTAGCATCCTTTTTTGAGAGACTTAATAGTTCAGATTTTATCTTATTTTCATCTATCACCCACACGAATTTTGGCTCACCAGAAAGAGTAAAAGATATAGAATTTGCTGTTGCAACATCTTCTGAATTATCAGGAGAATAAACAAAGTTTAATTCATCAAGGTTTATAACTTTAACAACATCAGTTGATGAATCAGGAAGAAGTTTAGCTAAAAGTGCTCTTGATAATGCTCCTCTATCAAATATGACAGCAGTAGCAACACCTTTTTTCTTTAGGACAGCACCTCCTTGTGTGCTATTTGTTTGTGTAACTGGTTCGATTTTATAAGTAAGTGAGTCTGTAAACAACACAAATTCAGCTGGTATTTGTGTAATGATATCTTTAGACAGCTTATCTTTTAGCATTTGTTCTAGTTCTGCATTACTACTGTTCATTACTTGATCTGATACAGTTTTCTGCATACCCGAAAAACCTCCACTCATCTCAGTTTTTGACCTAGCATACATTTTTGAGTACTTAGGGTCACCCTTTAGCCCTGGTATAGTAAAATCTTTATAAGTAATGTTGTATTCTACGCCTGGTTTATCTGCCTCAACTACTGCATCT